>DASSIA010000283.1:0-15280 GCA_035692345.1 Arthrobacter sp.
CTTCACCTGGTGCCCAGACCCCGAAAACGCCACAAGCGTCCTGAGGTCCCTTTTCGCCAGGGAGAAGATCATGAGAAAGTTTTCCATCGCCGCGTGCCACTGGTCGATTATCTCACGAGATGAGGTACGACTTTTCCGCCGCGGACTTTATGACCGGCCGGGAGGCCGGGCGGCTGTGCTTGTGCCTACGGCTGAGTGCCGTCGTCGGGCTCTGAATCCGGGACGGCTTCAACGATGGCGCGCTTCTGGCGCATGACGCTCCACTGGTCCAGGAGCAGGGCCACGACGGCGCCGAGAACCGCGCCTCCGACGCCGAACGTCACCAGGAAAAAACCGAAAACCGAGCCTCGGTCAAAGCTTTCGTCGCCGGGGAGGCCGTAGGCGACGAAAGCAGCCGCGGCTGCGCCCACCAGGGCACCGAGGATGAGGAAGGGCACATATTTCGGTGCCCGGCGGACGGTGACCTCGCGGCGCTCAGCGGGGGTTTCTTCAAAAGCCATGGCATCCAGCCTACTCAACATCGCCGTTGCACTATCACCTGTAGCTGCCAAAACGGCGGCAAAGTCAAGTAGTTGGAACAACCGGGGGTGGCAGGGTCAGGGCTGTGACGTCCTGGTGAGGATCCACGTGTTGGTGCCGTCCTGCCGTTCGAAGGTGACGGTGGTGACCAGCGCTTCGATGAGCGCCAGGCCGCGGCCGGACTCGGAATCGTCGCCGGGGGTGCCGGGTTCCAGCGGACCAAACGGCGGCTTGGCATGGAACGCGCTGACCCGGGCCCGCAGGAGCCTGGGCTGGACGCTGATGTCCACGCCCAGCTCCACCGGCCTCTGTGCCTTGGCCGGCCGCGCGTGCTGGACGATGTTCGACGCCGACTCGATCACCGCCGTCGTAAAGGTCATCTGGTCCATGGCCTGGACGAACGGGGCATCCTCCCAGAGCTTATCCAGTTCATTGTGGATGGATTCGACGGCGTCAGGGGCGGCCAGCCCTCGGAACGTCCGCCGGGCCAGGATGTCAGTCATTGCTGAACGCGTCGTCGGCGGAGGCGTAGGCAGTCAGCACCCGGTCCATGCTGGTCAGCTCGAGCACCATTTTGACCTGTGGCTGGACCGCCGCGATGCGAAGGTCCCCGCCGGCCTGGCGGGCGGCCTTGAGGCAGCCGATCAGCGCGCCAAGTCCGGAGGAATCCATAAACGCCGTGTTCTCCAGGTTCACCACGATCCGCGAGGAACCGCCGGCGATCACGTCACTGACGAACTCGCGCAGCTTGGGCGCGGAAACCATGTTCAAGCGCCCGTCCGCTTTCACCTCCGCGTACGAATCCTTGACCTCGTAACTAAACTCCATCGGATTTCCTCTCTCCAGCATCAACGTCCACAGCGGGTTCGTAGCCCTTGTACAAAACAGCCCGGACCAGGATGCTCATGACCACCAGGTCAAAAATAACCCAGCCCACGTTCACCAGGGTGCCGAGCGCCTCGGCCAGTCCGGTGGCCAGGCGGACAAGTCCGACGACGGCGGCCACCGCCAGCAGCACGCCCACCACGATCTGGGGCCGGATGAGGCTCCAGCTGGGGCCGCCGGTCTGGCGGGCTTTGGGGGTGACGGCGAACCCAAGAGGGCGGCCGAACCAGACGTTCCGGGCCGCCGTCGAACACGCCTTGATCCAGGTGGGGAACAGGGCCAGGCTGTACTGCTGGCCGCGCCAGGTGGGGATACCGCGGCCGGCCACCGCGAACAACAGCTGGTTGGCCACCATGAACGGGATAAACCGCAGGAAGAAGTCCCAGCTGAGGCTGCTCACCGGCAGGACGCCCAGCAGCAGGTAGATGATGGGGGCGGCGAAGTAGATGACCGCCGCGTAACCGCTGAGGTAGGTCCACATGGTGGCGAAGTACATGAGCCGCTGGCCGATCTTCAGCCCCTTCTGCACCAGCGGGTTCTCGCGGAGCAGCACCTGGATGGTCCCCTGCGCCCAGCGGAGCCGCTGGGTGAGCATCGTCTTGAGGTCCTCGGGCGCCAGGCCATAGGCCAGGACCTCGTGGTGGTAGACGCTTTCCCAGCCCATGGCGTGCATGCGCATCGCAGTGGCCATGTCCTCCGTGACGGAGATGGTGGCCAGCGGCATCACCGGCTGGGCTTCGTCGTTGCGCTCCACGCTCAGGGCATCCAGGACAGCCTGCACGGATTCCAGCGCGCCGAGCGGCGACCAGTCGCGGGCCGACAAGCGCTCGACGGCGTCGTCCGCCACCACCGGGACCCCGGCCTCGCCGACGTGCGCGAGTTCCATGGCGGCGATCTCTTCGAGGTCGGCCTGCAGGGCGGACATGTCAGCCTGGACCAGCGTCTGCACAGCCGCGTCCACGCGGCGGCGGACCCGGTAGGTGATCTCACTCAGGGGCTGGCCGGCCGCCAACTGTTCCTGGGCTTCGCGGGTGGCGGCCTCCACCGCGTCCAGTACTTCGGCCACGATCGGCGTGTCCATGTCCGCGGATCTACGCGCCCGGCGGATCGCGGAGCGGGAGGCCGTGAGGGCGCGGCGGATGCTCTTCTCGGTCTCCTTGACGTAACCCACCAGGCCCAGCTGCATCAGGGCTTCGCGGCGCAGGATGGCGTTGGAGCCGCAGAAGAAGGCGGCGTTCCAGCCGTCCTTGCCCTGCTGGATGGGGCCGTAGAACAGGGGTGCCTGGCTCCCGAGCGGATCGTGGGCGGGCACGTTGCTGAAGTACTGCGGGGTCTGGACCAGGGCCACCCGGCGGTTGTTGAAGTAGCCCAGGGTTTTTTCCAGGATGTCCGGCTCGGGGATCTGGTCCGCATCGAGGATCAGCAGGAATTCGCCATGCGTGACCATGAGGGCGTTGTTCAGGTTCCCCGCCTTGGCATGGCGCGGCACGTTGGCGGTCCAGTCCCCGCTGCGCGTCACGTAACCCAGCCCATGCTGTTCGGCGCGGGCCTTCAGCTCGGGGCGGGCGCCGTCGTCGAGAATCCAGGTGCTGTGCGGGTGCCGGATCCTCTGGGCCGCCAGGGCGGTGGTCATGACCATGTCCAGGTCTTCGTTGTACGTGGTGATGAGGACGTCAACGGTGGCATCGTGGGGCGGCGCGGGCGCGCCTTCGCGGATCTTCAACTGCCAGACGGTCATACCGAAGAGCATCACGTCGATGAGGCTGTAGGTCTCTGCCACCACCAGGGGTACGGCGATCCACCACGCATCCCAGTTGAGTGACGCGGTCCAGCGCCAGGCCACGTAGTTCAGTCCCAGGATGACCGTCAGAACCACCACCAGGCGGGTCCAGAAACGCGTCACGAGGCTGGCTCAGGCAAGCGGCTGACCACCACCACGGTGACGTCATCCTCAGCGGTTTCGGCGGGCGCCAGGGCCATGATGGCGTCGCTGGCGGACTGCGCGGAATCCTGGCCGCGGGCGGCGCTGAGCACGGCCTCGGTGAACTTCTCCAGTGAGTCGAAGACGTCCAGCACGCCGTCGCTGACCACCACCAGGGAGTCGCCCGGGGCCAGCGCGATGGCGGACTGCGGCCAGGTGGAGCCGGCCCAGGCACCCACGGGAGGGCCGCCGCTCGGAAGCCGGTGCGCCGACCCTTCGGCGGTGATGTGCAGCGCCAGCCCGTGGCCGGCGTCGACATAGCTGACGACGCCGGATGCGGCGTCCAGGCGGGCGTGGAAGAGGGTGACAAACGAGTTGGAGGAATCCAGGTCTGCCGCGATGGTCTTGCTGGCGGAAGCGAAGGCGGCGCCCAGGTCCCGGCCTTGTCCGGTGGACCGCATGACGGCGCGGACCGTGGCTGCGATGAGGGCTGCGCCCATGCCCTTGCCCATGGCATCGGCGAACGTCAGGTGCAGGCCGTCGGGTGTGCGGTACCAGTCGTAGAAGTCCCCGCCCACGCTGCGGGAGGGGCGGAACACGCCGGCGATGTCGTAGCCCGCCACCCGGACGTCCTCCTTGGGCAGCAGGCTTTGCTGGACCTCGGTGGCGCGTTCCAAGTCGCTCGCCGCGGCCGTGTCAGCGGCGGTGTCCGCGGCCGGGGGCTGCCGGCGGCGGAACAGGGCGTTGATCCTGGATTGGAGTTCGCGGGGGCTGAACGGCTTGCTGATGTAGTCATCGGCGCCGTTGTCCAGGCCGGTGAGCTTGTCCAGTTCGTCGATGCGGGCGGTCAGCATCACAATGAAGGCGTCGGAGAATTCGCGCAGGCGTTTGCAGACTTCCAGCCCGTCGAGGTCCGGGAGGTTCAGGTCCAGGGTAATCAGATCAGGCTTGGCGCGGCGGACCTCCTCGATGCCGGGCAGGCCAGCCCCGGCCTGGGTGACCTCGAAGCCCTGCTTGACCAGGACCCGAACAAGCAGGCCACTGATGTCCGGGTCGTCCTCAATCACAACGGCACGGCGCAGTTCGGGCATGGATGGCATGACTCTACTTCTACCGTATTAAGGCCAGCGAAGCATGTCATGTGCATGACGGTGGGCGTTGAGCGCCGGTCTTGCCGGAATATTGGCCCGGCCTTGATGGGACCTTGAGGCTCGGTGGCCACACTCGAAGAACCAGGTTGAAGGAACGTGCGGCTAGCCGAGGACGGTGCTGGAGTGATGGAACCAACTGAATCCGTAACCGGAGCGCCGGGCCGGCTGGCGCGCTCGTGGCGGCGCTTGAAGCAGGGCCATCGCCCCAGGAGCGCTGTCCATTACCTGAGCCATTCCTGGAAACTCCGGGCTCTGTCCCGGTCGCTGACCAAGGCCCTGGGGGAGTCCTGGGAGGCGTCGAGCTGGCCCGGGGACCGGCTGGCCGTCGGCGTCGAGCTTTCCGAAAAAGTGGAACAGCTCACCCGTCTCCTCAGCCGCGAAACCGAGGTCCACGGCCGCCTGGCGGCGCTCGCCAAATAGCCGTTCCCTCTTGACCTTTTCCGTGCCACACTTGGTGACAATCGAGTGGCTGGGGGATACCAGGTCAGGAGATTACCGTGCAGTGGTTTACCGGGTGGGCGTACCTGTTGGCTGGGCTCATGACTATGGACGCGATGCTTCTGGCCCTGTGGCTGATAGACATGGACTGGCCCAAACACTGGCGGAAGAAGCCCTAGACCCCCAGTGACTCCCGGAGCGCAGCGACGTGGCCCTGCGCCTTGACCTGGTACTGGGCCAGTGCCACCTTGCCCTCGGGGTCCACCACCACGGTGGAGCGGACGATGCCCTCGACGATCTCGCCGTTGACCAGCTTTTCGCCCCAGGCGCCGTAGGCCAGGGCCACTGCATGGTCCTCGTCGGAGAGCAGCGGGAAGGTGAGGTTGAAGTCGCCGGTGAAGGCGGACAGCTTCTCCGGGGCGTCCGGCGAAATGCCCACGACTTCGTAGCCGGAGCCCTGCAGGGAGGAGAGGCTGTCGCGGAAATCGCAGGCTTCGGTGGTGCAGCCGGGCGTCGCGGCCGCCGGGTAGAAGTACACAATGACGTTCTTGCCGCGGTAGCTGGCCAGGGACGTTTCCTTGCCCTCGGCGTCCCGCAGCGTGAAATCGGGGGCCTGGGTACCTGGCTGAAGTTTGATGGTCAGTTGGGGGCTCATGGCGTTCCTTTGGGAGACTCTGACGGCTAAAGACTGGAAACCAGTGAAGCGGCTTTCCACTTTTAAAAACAACTCCGGCGTCATTTGAAGTATTCCGGCTGGTCCGGGGCAGGGATCTGTGCTCGGGGCCGCTGCGGGTACCGCTCAGGTCCCGGCTGTCCATTGACTTCAGGCGCCAGAGGGATACGGTGGAAGATACACGTTATTGGTCTCCGCAGTTCGTGATCCGCACTACGTAGCCGCTTGCCGGCACCCACGCACAACCGCTTGGTCTCGCCCTAAGCGCCCCGCCTTAATGATCCCTAGGCTGTGTCCCCATGACCGCAAATTTCATCAGAGCGTTGGCCGTTAAGTCCTTGGACATCCCGGACAGGAAGCGGTGTCCGGACAAGGCCGAGTTCGATCTGGTCACCGTTGACGACTACTCGGTTGCCCGGCTGATCCTCGCGCCCGGCTGGCGCTGGTCCGAGTCAGCCAAGCCGATGGAACTGACCGAGTTCTGCGAGCATAACCACCTGGGCTACTGCGTCTCCGGCAGCCTGGAAATTCAAACGTCCGACGGCGTGAGGTCCACCATCCATGCCCATGACACCTATGCGTTGCCACCCGGGCACGATGAGTGGGTGGTTGGCTCCGAGCCGTTCGTCGCCATTGAATTCCTGGGGGCAGCGTCCTTCGGCCGCCCGCGGAGCAGAGGCCTGCACGCGCTGATCTGAGCAGGAGCCGACGACGGCGGCCGGCTGGCCGCCGTCGGGCGCTCACTGGGTTAGCTGCAGAACTTCTGGAACTGGGTGCTGGCGTCGGCGTACCCGGACTGCATTGCGGCGAGCTTGTCGGCGTCAGGGTTCTCCTTGGCGGCCTCGTCCGTGTACTCGATGATGGAGCCGAGCGCGGGCTTGAGGTCATCCGATGCCACAGCATGGATGGGCCGGATCTGGTTGGCAAGGCGGGTCAGCCCGGTCTTGCCGGCGTTGGCCGACGGGTTCGACACCACAACCTTCACCCGCTCGCAGGTTTCGGCGGTGGAAAGTTTGGTGGGCGCGGTGCAGGCCGAAGCGGAGAGCACGAGTCCGGCGGCGATCAGGGCGGTGGCGAGTTTCTTCATGGGTCCCTCAGTAGTTGATTGAGGTTTCGATTGTAAGCAGAGACCGGGGCCGCTCGCCGATCCGCAGGCGCTGGAGGGCGGAGTGTGACCGCGCGCAAGGAGGGGGCTCCAGACTCTGGCAGGCCAGTTCGCGCGTGCATAGACTGGCAGGACAACCGTGCGGGCCTGCCGCATGTTGGCCTGTGCGGATCGCCCAATTCAAGGAAGAATCATGGCCCGCACAACCCGGAATTCAGGAAAAGTACAACGGCGTACCGCCATCGGATTCATCGCGCTGATGGGGCTGCTGGTGCCAGCCCTCCCGGCGTCAGCGGCGCCGCCCGCCGTGCAAACCACCATTGTGCTGGAAGGGGCAACGTCCGCCGAAGGCATCGCCGCCGGCACAGGGACAACCTTCTAC
This sequence comes from Arthrobacter sp., assembly GCA_035692345.1. Taxonomy (GTDB): domain Bacteria; phylum Actinomycetota; class Actinomycetes; order Actinomycetales; family Micrococcaceae; genus Arthrobacter. Next base: position 7,075 of record DASSIA010000283.1, read on the forward strand.
GCCGGGGACCTCGCGCTCGGGGATATTTACCGCGGCGACATCCGAACCGGTGAGGCCCGGCTGTTTATTGACGCGCCCGACGGCAGGGCCGCCGTCGGCATGAAGGCCGATACCCGCAACAACCTGCTGTTTGTGGCGGGCGGGGGCACCGGCAAAGCCTTTGTGTATGACACCGGATCCGGCCGGCCGGTGGCTGACTTCACGCTGGCTCCGGGCTTCATCAACGACGTGACGCTCACCCGGGACGGTGCCTGGTTCACGAACTCGGCCGCTCCTGAGCTCTACTTCCTCCCGGTGGGCAGCGACGGCCGGCTGGGTCCGGTTGAGACTCTTACGGTGAGCGGGCCCGCTGCCGGGTTGACCGGTGCCTTCAACCTCAATGGCATCGCCGCCGCCAACGGCGACCGCGTCCTCATCGTGGCCCATTCGGGTAACGGCGCCGTCTACACCGTCAACCCGGACACCGGCGCCAGTGCAGTGATCGAGGGTGTGGATGTGCCGAATGTCGACGGCATCTTCGTCAAAGGCGGCCAGCTTTGGGCGGTGCAGAACTTCTCGAACCAGTTCAGCCGGTACGTTCTCACCCCGGACCTGGCCTCTGGAACGCTGACGGGCGTCACCACCAGTGATGACTTCAGCACGCCGACGACGGCCGCACTGTTTGGTGACATCCTCGCCGTGGTGAACGCGAAGTTCGCGGACCCCACAGCCACGGAGTTCGACGTCGTACTGGTGCCCGCCCGCGACTAAGTGATTCACGCAAAGACGGTCCTGCCCCGCCCGAAGGGTGCGGGGCAGGACCGTTCATGCGGGCCCGGGCAGCTGATCCGGCTAGTCTTCGTCGGTGTCGGCGCCTTCGGCGGGCTCCTGCGAGTGCACGCGGATGTCGGTGGGATCTGCGGCTTCATCCCCTTCGGCCGGAGCCTCGCTGTGGATACGTAGTGCCACTACTGGCTTTTCCTTCATGTCAACCGCTCCCATGGTTTGAGGAATGTGCCTCATTCATCATTCAGCGCCTCCCGGAGCGGGGTGTCAATAACCCTCGAAAACCTCTGGCTGCGGCGGGGGTTTTGTGCTGGACTGGTCACGCACTGTGCCGCTTCATCCTGTAAAGCTCTACGGCCAGCCGGCTCAGCCGGCTGTTGGGAAGGAACAATCTCATGGCAACGTTTCAGATCGGATATTTCGTGGGGAGCCTGGCTTCAGGCTCCATCAACCGCACCCTGTCCCAGGCGCTCATCAAGCTGGCGCCGGCGGATCTTGAATTCACCGAGATCCCCATCAGGGACCTGCCCCTCTACAGCTACGACTACGACGCCGATTTCCCGCCGGCAGGCCGCGCCCTCAAAGACGCAATCGAAGCCTCGGACGGCATCCTGTTTGTGTCACCGGAGTACAACCGCTCCATCCCGGGAGCCCTCAAAAACGCCATCGACTGGGCATCGCGGCCCTGGGGCACCAATTCCTTCGCGCGCAAGCCAACCGGCATCATCGGCGCCTCGCCTGGCAGCATCGGCACGGCCGTAATGCAGTCCTCCATGCGCAGTGTGCTGAGCTTCCTGGACGCCCCCCAATTGAACGCCCCGGAAGTCTATATTCAGTTCAAACCGGAGGTCTTCGGCGAGGGCGGCGAGGTCCGGGACGAGGGAACCGCAAAGTTCCTGCGGCACTACATGGAGGAATACGGCGCCTTCGTCCAGCGGGTACTTGCCGCCAACGCACCCGGCCACATCGGCGACGCGGAGCCGGACCCGGACAAGCTGTCCCGGTAAAGCGTGCAGCGCGAGGACTGCCGCGCTAAGGGTGTCAGTCCAGGGGCAGGGTTACCGTCACGGTGGTGCCCTGCCCGGGCTTTGAGCTCACGCTGACGGTGCCGCCGGCCTCGTGGACGGCCACGGACATCAGCCGCAGCCCGTAACCGTGGTGACGGCCGCTGAAGGCGAGCTGGCTGTCAAAGCCTGTGCCGTCGTCGGATACCACCAGGCGTACGCCGTGGCCGACCGCCGACAACTGGACCGTGAGCTCGGCGGCGTCCGAGTATTTGAAGGCGTTGCTGAGTGCTTCGCGCGCCGACTGATAGAGGAGGAGCGCGCAGTCCGCCGGGATCTCGATGCCCCAGTGCGGAGTATCCCAGCGGACTGCTGTTCCTTGCTGACGGAGAGGCCCGGTCAACCGGTCAATGCAACCGGCCAGCCCCAAGGTGTGGAAGTCGAGCGGGTGGTGATCGGTGATCACTCCCCCCACCGCGTCGACGTCGTCCAGAGCTGATTCGTTCCCCATGAATCTTCCTGCTTCCCCGCCGTTTTTTGTGGTGATGGATTTAGCGTGGACCGTCAACTGCATGGGTTGCCAAGGGTTGGCTCAAGATCGGATCAAATTTTCGGGGGCGCATTCAAGCGGGGACTGCAGATCATGCAATGACGACGACGTTTCCAACCAACACGGGCACGGCGCCCGGGGCGCTGTTGGATTGTTGGCCAAGGAGCTTGATCGGGTTGGTTCCCGAAGCTGTGATGGACAGGTTGGAGAGGGCACAGCCGGTGAGCATCCACTGGTTAGCGGTGTGGTTGTTCGCCGTCACGTTGGTGTACCAAAGCGTGTTTCCAGTGAAGGTCGGTGGAAGGAGGCCATCGACGACTACGCCGGCTCCTGGGTCAACGGTGGTACCGCCGATCGGGAATGCCGCGTTCGCCGTCCACCGTGTTCCGCCGCTGCCGTTACTGTGATTAAACGTGTTTCCTATTACCGCGCCGTGGTTCCAATTGTCGGCGGTGAGTGCTCCGTATGGGCTGGACTTGGCGTAGGAGTAGTAGGCGCCGTAGCAGTTCACAACAATATTGCCGACGACGGTCCAGTTGCCCGATGAGTTCCAGATAGCGAGCCGGTTTGCCGAAAACGTGTTGTTGACCAGCATGCAGTATTCCGAACGGTCGGCGAGAGAGACTCCGAAGTAGCACCTGTTAAAGGTGTTCCCTTCGAGGTGGCCCCTGTATGAAAAGTAGTCGTCGGCTGAGTTGCCCGTGACCACCACGCCGGCTCCGCGCCAGAAAGTGAAGCTGCAGTCGCTGACCCGGTAGCCCGTGCAGCGATCCAATTTGATCGCGACGTGACCAAAATTGGGCGCAGTACCTATGGGGTCGCTGGCGCGGCCCTGGAAGCTGAGTGATCGAATGGTGACGCCTGTGGTGGCTGTCGATGTGAAGGCGGTGACGCCGTCTGAGCTCACGGTAACAGTTGCGCCGTTCCCTTCGATCAAAGTGCCGGATGGAAGGGTAACGGAGGCGCTGATGGTATATGTAGCTCCCGGGACGAGCTGGACCTGCGGGGTAGCTGCAAGGGTCAGGGCCCAGTCGTCGCCGGGTGCGAGCACCGGCAGGCCGCCTGATGTTGCGGCGCTGGCCTGCGGGGCTGTGGCGAGTGACGCGAGGGCACCGACACCGGCGGTTCCTGCACCCAGAAGAACACTTCGCCTGTCAAAAGCTGTGGGGTGCGTCGAATTCTCTGGCCGCATGTCTGTCCTTCGCTGTTTTGGGCTGGAAAGGGGGAAAGCGAAATGCCATGTTGGACATGGGATCTCCAGTGAGACTAGTGATGTATCTCACGGTGGTCAATACCCTGCCTGGATGCTGACAGTGCCTTTAGGGAGTTTCGACAGGCCTGCCGAAAGGTTGGCAGCACATCAGTCCCAGCCAACGAAAGGCGGCATGTTCGAATCACCATTACTCACGCCCTGGAGCCAAATACGGATGAACATATATTGAGATTTGAATCTCATAATTCGAGACGGCAGGGTTTGTGATTCACCTATTGACCGAATGTGATGTCTATCACTAGGGTGGTGGGATGTTCCACGTCCAATATGGGCGATGTCCGCTGAAGGACTCGCCCCAACAGGCGTGGAAAGTATCTGATTGGGGAAATTGGGGACCGTACCCCGCGCGCCGGTCCGGCCTGCGGGGCAGCACTAGTGCCCGGCCTCGGCCGGGACTGTCGAAAGGACTGGAATGTCCCGGAACCACCATCGAACAGCCCGTTCCCTGAGCCGCGCCGCAGCGGCCGGGCTGGGAGCAGCGGCACTGCTGGCTGGCGCGCTTGTCTCAGGGCTGCCGGCCACCGCCGCACCCACTGACCCGCCCGGAACCTTCACGGAGCAGAACCTCGCGCCCACCCTGGTCAGCCCGTTTGCCGCCTACCGGATCCCGGCACTGAGCTACCTCGGCAATGGTGTTGTGGTCTCGGCCTGGGATGGCCGGCCCACCAGCGCCGCCGATGCGCCCAACCCCAATTCCATCGTGATGCGCCGCAGCACGGACAGCGGCGCCACGTGGGACACGCAGCGCACCGTCCTCGCAGGATTCCAGGACACGGCCAACAACGGGGCAGGCAAGTACGGCTACAGCGACCCCAGCTTTGTCTACGATGCAGTGGCCAACAAGCTGTTCCTGTTCTCCGTCTATTCCAAAGATGCCGGCTTCACCGCCAGCACGTTCGGCAACGACGACGCCAACCGCAACGTCATCAGCGCCCAGGTCTCCGAGTCCGACGACGGCGGCGTCACCTGGGGTTCGCCCCGGCTGATCACCAATGTAGTCAAGCCCGGAACCAGCAGCAGCAACCCGCAGACGGGCGATGTCCGCGGCATGTTCGCGAGCTCGGGCGAGGGCATCCAGCTCAAGTACGGTGCCTACGCCGGCCGCCTGATCCAGCAGTATGCCGGGGACGTGCGGCAAAGCGACGGCACCAACGCCATCCAGGCATACAGCGTGTACTCCGATGACCATGGGGCCACCTGGGTCAAAGGCTCCAACGCCGGCACCAAGATGGATGAAAACAAGACCGTGGAGCTCTCCGACGGCCGAGTCATGCTGAATTCGCGCTCCAACAACGCCGCGGACAACGCACGCAAGGTCGCCGTATCCAGCGACGGCGGCGCCAGCTACGGGCCCGTCACGCTGGACACCAACCTCAGCGACCCCGCCAACAATGCGGGCATCACGCGGCTATTCCCGGATGCGGCGGTGGGAACGGCGGACGCCAAGAAGCTCGTCTTCACCAACGCCAACGATCCGGACACCCGCCAGAACGTCTCGGCCCGTGTCTCGTGCGACGACGGCACCACCTGGGGCGTCCCGCGCACCATCCGTGCGGGCTTCTCGGCCTATTCCACCGTCACGCGGCTCGAGTCCGGGCAGTTGGGCGTCCTGTATGAGGCCAGCTACGGCACCGACATGGAGTTCGCGAAGTTCAACGACGCCTGGCTCAACAGCTGTACGCCGCCGCCCGCCGCCGGGATCACCACAATTGCCGGCGTCGACATCTCCGGGACCCGCACCGATTCCGCCCGCAACCTTGTCACCAACCCCTACACCGCGGGTGAAACCGTCTCCTACAGCTTCACGGTGACCAACAAGAACACGGGCACGGTGGACGTCACGCCGTCGTCGGGCAACTTTGCCCCGTTCGTTCCGCCGGGAACCGGCAACTGCCGCTACCTCGGCCTCGCCGCGGGCGCCGGTTACAGCTGCAATACGCCGCTGCACACGGTCACCGCCGCTGAAGTCTCACAGGGCTACTTCGTGCCGGATACCAGCTGGGGCATCAGCGGCGCAGCCGCAGGGAGCGGCAAGGTCCTGGGCACCCCCGTCCCGCTGGCCGGCGGAATCCAGGCGCCCACAGGGTCCATCGCGGGCGTCACCATCACCGGCGTCCGCACGGACACCGCCCGCGACTATGTGGCCAACCCCTACGTGGCGGGCGAAACCGTCAGCTACAAATTCACCGTCAAGAACACGACGGCGGGGACGCTGACCGTGGCGCCTACGGCCGGGAACTTCGCCCCGTTCGTGCCGCCGGGCACGGGAAACTGCCGTTACACGAACCTCGCGGCCGGGGCATCCTACGTCTGCAGCACGCCGCTGCACACCGTCACCTCCCCCGACGTCACCCTGGGCTACTTCGTCCCGGACACGTCCTGGAACATCACGGCCGGAAGTACAACGTCGGGCCGTCTCCTGGGGGACGTGGTACGCCTGAAGTAGGGCTCTCCTGACAGCTTTACGGCCGCCGGTCCGGGCTCCTCAAGAGTCCGGGCCGGCGGCCTGCGTCCACGGACGTGAGACTTCCGTTGCTGGCCATACATGGCCATGAACCTTTCGAACTTGGTCAGCCAACCGAAAAGCTACCGCAGCATTTGGGTCGGCACACATATTTTGGGCAAGCCAGCCTCGATAGCATGAGGTGACCGGACAGAGCCGTCCGGCCAGATCGATGCAGAAGGAAGCCCATGGCAGCGGTTACGGTGGACGACATTCTCTCGGACCTCCCCCTGGGTTTCGCCAGCCTTATCCTCCGGCCTGCCCCGGGCAGCTCTCCGATCGAACGGTTCCTGATCGTGGATGCGGATGATGAAACGTCCGACGGCGGCGGAGCCTTTGTCCTGCTGATCGGCGTCCGCGGCCGCTCGGCTTTGCCCGCCTTGCGGCGGCTCCTGACGAACCCTCCGCCGGTGGTGGCGGTCAAGGGAAGACGCGAAGAGCTCGCCGAGGCTGAAGAGCTCTTGCGCGACGCAGGCACGGGCCTGCTCCTGGTGGATCCGGGGGCTGACTGGGACCGGCTGCTGTCCATAGCCAAGGACCGCATCCAGCCGCGCAGCTACCAGAGCGAAGTGCTGACGCTGCTGGAAGAGGACCTGTTTGCCATCGCCCAGACCACCGCCAGGCTCACATCCAGCCACGTGCTCATCGAAGACGCCGCCAACAAGGTGCTGGCATACTCCACCGTTTCGAACGACATCGACGAGTTGCGCAAGGCCTCCATCCTGGCCCGGCGTGGTCCGCGTAAATACGAACTGCTGCTGAAGGACCTGGGCGCCTACCGTGAACTGCACCGGACCCGGCTGCCGGTCCGGGTACCCGCCCGGCCCCAGGACGGACTGCGGGAACGGGTAGCCATCACACTGTTCGCCGGGGACCGGATCATGGGCTACATCTGGCTGCAGGAAACCGGGGGTGGCTTCGGCGCGGACGTTGATTACGTGCTGACCGGATCTGCTGCGCGGGCGTCCGCCGAGCTGATCCGCTACCGCAACCAGCAGTCCGTACACATGCGCGAAGACCGCATTGTAAGGATCCTGTCAGGTCCGGCCGAAGCCGCGGCGAGTGCACACACCGAGAAGATCCCCGCAGACCGCCCGGCCGCCCTGATCCTGATCGGAATGCCCAGGGCCGAGGCGCATGCAGACGATGCAGCACTGAAGCACGGCGAACTCGCCAACCTGGCGTCCATCCACGCAGCCGCCTACAAGGCGTCCGCCGTCGTGGGCCAGTTCAAGGGCGACACTGCCGTGATTGTCCCTGGCCTTCAGTCGACCTCCGCGGAGCCCGGGCTGCGGAGCCTGGCCGAAGCCATTGTTCGGGATGCCGGCAAGCACCTCGGCCTCAGCCCGTTCGCCGCCGTCGGTCCGGTGGTCCCGGACCTGCTGTCCCTGCACTCAACCACCCGTATCACCGAGGCCCTGTTGAGTTGCGTAGGCACGTCTCCGGACAGGGCCGTCGCCACCGTGGACGACTTCGAAGGAGAGATCCTCTTCCGCGAGGCGGTTCAGAATTTTATGTCCTCCACATTCCGCCACCGCAGTCTTTCCACGCTGCTGCGGCAGGACAGCGAACTCGCGGAGACCCTGCACGCCTACTTCGAAGCCTCCCTCGATGTCGCCGGGTGCGCCAGGCGGATGAAACTGCACAAGAACACGGTCTACTACCGGATCAGCAAAGCCTCGCGGGTGACCGGCCTGGACTTCGGCAACCCCCGGGACGCGCTGGTGGCTCTGCTTCATATCCAGGAATGGGCCGGCATGCACAAAGAAGAAGTGGGCAGGAAATGACCACAGCACTCAAAGCGCCGCCGTTGGACGCGATACTGGACGACGTCGTCCGCACCCACAGGCCGCAACGGGAAACCGGTTCCGTCCCGGCCAACATCCCCTTCCTGGCAGCAGTACCCTTCGACAGGTTCGGGATCGCTGTTGCCACAGCTTCCGGCCAAGTGTTCAGTTCCGGCGACGCCGACGTTCCGTTCTCCATCCAGAGCATCTCCAAGGTGTTCACCCTGGCAATGGCGCTCGCAGGCGATGATTCAGGGACGTTGTGGTCCCGCGTCCTGCGCGAACCCTCCGGCACCTCCTTCAACTCGCTCGTCCAGCTCGAGG
>DASSIA010000284.1:0-6373 GCA_035692345.1 Arthrobacter sp.
CGCGCCCGCACCGTCCGCGAAGGCCTGAGCCGAATGGCCGAAGCCAGCCTGCTGGACCGCTTCCTCTAATCCCCATCGATTGGAGTCAGTTGAGCTGGAACACGGCCTTGGGGCTGGCCTTCGAGCCGAGCTTGGCCGTGAAAATGTAGTACGCGCCGCCGCCGCCGGGCTTGGCGGCGATGGGGCTGCAGCCCTCCAAAGTGCGGTTCCGTGACCACGGGAAGTTCGCGGTCTCGCTGGCGCCCGGGGCAAGGGTTTTCACCAGGTCCTCGCTCTTGGCCTGGCAGTCCTTGGACGAAAAAATCCGGTCCGCGCCGCTGGTCACCACGAACTCCATCTGCGACGTCCCGATATTGACCTCGCACGGCATGGTCCCGCCGTTGGTGACCTTCAGGCTGAGCAGCGGGTTCTCGCCGGGACCGTAGGCGGCCTTGTCGGTCGACGCGGACACTGTCACCAGGTTTTGGTTGCAGGAAGGCGTGGGGGTGGGTGTGGGGACGCTGTCCGGAGTTGCCGACGGCGACGCCCCGGCAGCGGGGGCAGTTTCAGTTGCGCCGACGGTGGAGGAAGCCTGCTCAGTGCCGCTGAAGGCACCTGCCACGGCAAAGCCGCCGAACGCCACGGCAACCGCCAGCAGAAGGGCTGTTCCCACAAAAAGCCGACGGCGGCGGTAGACGGCTGCGCTCGGCTGCCGGGCAGCGCCGGAGCCGCCCCGGGAACGGGATGCGGATGCCGTTTTGCGTGGTGATGAATTGCCTTGCCTGCCCATCCCTCTAGGCTAGAGAACGCGCCGGATTCTGCTGGCCCACCACGCCGTCCCGCGGCCAACGCTCAGGTCACAGTTTGTCCGCTGGACTCTTCAGGTTGGCCGCTTCGCGTGGGCTGCAGCACATCCACTGCCGGGTTGGGATCGGCTACAGTGTTGGGATCGACGCTGCAACCCTTTCCCCAGCCATGCCCGCGAACGGCCCGTCCGGCACGGATGAACTCCGCCCCGACCAGCTCAGCGGGCTGCACCGCAGGATCACCGGCTGGTTCGCGGAAACGGCCAGGGACCTGCCCTGGCGCGAAGAGCACTGCTCGCCCTGGGGAGTCCTGGTCAGCGAGGTCATGCTGCAGCAGACCCCCGTGGTGCGCGTGCTGCCGGTCTGGCGGGAGTGGCTCGAGCGCTGGCCCACCCCATCCGGGCTTGCCGGTGAGCCTGCCGGGGAAGCCGTCCGTTCCTGGGGCAGGCTCGGCTATCCCCGCCGTGCGCTCCGCCTCCATGCCGCAGCCGCCGCCATCGTCCGTGACCACGGCGGCAAGGTTCCCGGCAACTACCCAGAGCTGCTGGCCCTGCCCGGCGTGGGCAGCTACACGGCCGCAGCCGTTGCCGCCTTTGCCTTCGGCCGCCGGGAGACTGTGGTGGACACCAACATCCGGCGCGTACACGCGCGCCTGATCTCCGGCGTCGCCCTTCCCTCCCCGTCCCTGAACGCCGCGGAAATGCGGCTCGCGGCAGAACTGCTTCCCGACGACGCCGGGACCTCCGTACGCTGGAACGCTGCGGTCATGGAGCTGGGAGCCCTGGTCTGCACGGCGCGCGCGCCGAAGTGCGTGGCCTGCCCGGTGCGGGACTCCTGCGCCTGGCTGGCAGCCGGCGAGCCGCCGCCGTCGTACATTCCCAAAGGACAGGCGTGGCACGGCACTGACCGGCAGGTCCGGGGTGCCGTGATGGCTGTGCTGCGGCTTGCGGACACCCCCGTGCCGCCGGAAATGTTCCAGCAGGAGCCCGCCGACCTGGGCTTCGCGGCCGAGGGAATCGGCGTGCCCCTGGCCGCGCTGCACCGCCTGAACTCCGCCCCGGAACAGCTCGAACGTGCCATTGCCGGCCTCCTCGGCGACGGGCTGGCCGAGCTGCACCAGGGCGGTTACCGGCTGCCCGCCTGAGGCATCATTGAGGGTGGTCCGCGCCGGAATGGCATACTTTCTGGTGACTCGAACCGGGGGAAGTCTATGAGAATCGTGCTGTACATCATCTGGGCACTGTTTGTTGCTGGTGTCATTTTTGCGCTCATCCAATCGCTGCGGAAAACCAGGCGACAGGAAAAACTGATGGCCGGCTGGCCAAAAGTGCAGGCCACGGTCACCGGCAACGTTGGGGGCTGGACCAACGGCGGAGGCGGTTCGACACGCAGCCGGCGCTTCTACCCCACATATCAGTTCGCCGACCCTGCGGGGACCCTGTATGCGGGTGAATCGGAAGTTTCGTACCGCAACCGGCAGGTGCCCGGCTCACCCGTTGAGGTGGCCTACAACCCGGCGAATCCGAACCAGTCGTTCCAGGTGGCGTCCGAATCCAAGATGGTGCTCGGGTGCCTGGTGCCGTTCTTCGCGCTGTTTTCGCTGGTGCTGTTCTGGGCCGTCGGCGCCTTCCCGCTGGGCTGAACCGTGGATTTCCTGAAACTGCTGTTCATCGTGCTGCCCGGGCTTTTCCTTGTCCTGGGCCTGAGCCTGGTGGGGCTGTCCCTGGCAGCGTCATTCCGCCGGAAGCGTTCCATTGCGGGTTGGCAGGAAACCTCCGCCACGGTCACCGGCAACCTACATGGCCCGGACGGTCCCGCGAGCAACGGCAGGGACCGCTTCGCGGCGTCGTACAGGTTCGAGGACGCCAGCGGCAGACCCTGGCTGGGGCAGTCCGATCTCTACAGCCAGGACCAGGCGATCATCGGCACCCGGGTCCCCGTGCTGTACAACCCGGCCAATCCGGCTGAATCCACGCTGCCGGTCTTCGTTGTTGCCAAAGGCCGGCTGGCCACGGGTCTCATTCTGGTGGTCTTTGGGACCCTGGCCATAACAATGTTTGCATCACTTTCCGGGTAGCCAATGCGGGTTACGGCCCCGGTTTTACGCTGGAGTATGAGCAAGTCCGGGGTTCTTCTGGCACTGATGACGACGACGGTGCTCACCGCCGGCTGCTACTACTACCCCGGCCCGGCGCCGTGCCCGATGATTGCCCAGGCGTCTGTGGTCTCGGTGACCGTTGCGCGTTCCTATGTTCCCAGGGTGGGAACACTGCGACTCAAGGCGTGCCAGGACGGCGTGTGCACGGAAGACAATGTGGAACTCCACAAGGGCACCGTCTCCGTGGACCAGGGCTGCGGCCCGGATGGTGTCTGCTCCGCCACGGCCTCCCCCGACGGGACGCTGGCCGGGATGCTGTTCCTGGGCTCCCTGACCGAGTCACCGATGGCCCTGACCGCCACCGGGACGTCACCTGACGGGTCGGCACTGCCGGTCCGTACGCTGGACTTCCGGCCCCGCGGCGCGTACCCGTACGGGCAGCAGTGCGGGAGGTTCGTCACGGCGTCGGTGATCCTGGACGCGGCGGGACTGCGGCAATCTCCGTGACCCATGGCACCCCATCCGCTGCCCCAACCAGGTAGTACGAACTGTCGTTTTGAGGCTCCAGAACGACAGTTCGCGCGACCTGTTTGGGGCCCTTGACTTCCTTCCGGGACACCCCTACGGTCAGTATTACTAACATCAAACATGTTGGATTTAGAAGAGGATTACCGCCAGGAAGGGGTTCCGATGCCACTTTCAGACCGGGAGCGGAAACAGCTCGAGGAGCTGGAATCGGGCCTGACGGCAGACGATCCGAGACTCGCCGAGGAACTCTCGTCCGGCTCCGTGGGCGTCAGGTTTGGGCGCCGCACGTACTTCGGTGCCATTGCATGCCTGCTGGGAATCGTGTCGCTCATTGCCGGGGTCAGCACCCAGATCATCGCGATCGGCGTTGGCGGGTTCCTTTTGATGGGCGTCGGCACGTATCTCCTCGTGGACAAACGCACGTTCAAGCTCGGCCGGAGCCATCAGGTCAAATAGCACCAGCCTGTCCTACGGTTCGCCGAAGCCTGCCTGGACCAGGCCACCCACGTAATTCAGTGCACGCTCGGCGTCAGGCCCCCAAGCCTCGATGTGGAGCACGGATCCCTTACCCGCCGCCAGTGTCATCAGGGCTGTCATTGAGGCGCCATCCACGCCGTTGACCGTGACGTCGGCGTTGAGGGACGCAAGTCCGCCCGCGACCTTGGCGGCCGGACGGGCGTGCATCCCGGCCTCATTCACCAGTTCAAAGTCGCCGGTGAAGTCCGGCCCCGCACCGGTGACGGACCCTTCGTTAACGGTACCTACGGCGAGCGGATGCGATGCTGCCGCTGCTTCCGGCCCCAATCCGTAGACTGCTTCGGCGGCACGTTTGACTGCTTTTACGTCGGCGCCGCCTTGTGCGGCCACGGCGGCAGCCACGAGGCCTTCCACCAGTGGAGCGTCGGCCAGCAGGACACCTGCCGGGTCCGCCGTGAGCTCGAAGGCCGACTCCGCCGTCATCACGGCAGATCCGAGGTCCGTCAGGACCACCACGCCATCGCCGCCGGCCGCCTGGTCCAGGGCCGACATGACCTTCTCCAGGCTTGTTCCGATCCTGCCGTCGGCGGTGCCTCCGGCGGCGAGGATTACGACGTCGGGCGCCATCTGGGCGGCGAGCTCCACGGCGCCGTCGGCAATCTTTTCGCTATGGGACACCACCACGAGGCGTACCGTCATGCTGCGGCCCCCACGGCGGCCCGGAGAATCAGGGCGCTGGAGGCAGCCCCGGGATCGCGGTGGCCCGCGCTCCGCTCCCCCAGGTAACTGGCGCGGCCTTTGCGGGCCACCAGCGGGTCGGTGGCCACGGCGCCGGCCTCAGCCGCCTCGGCCGCAGCCACCAGCACGCCAAGCACGGTGCCGGCACCGTCCGCCGCCGCGGCCTGCGCGGCCTCGGCTGCGGGGGTCCAGGCATCAACCATGGTCTTGTCGCCGGATTCGGCCTTGCCCCGCACAACGATGCCGTCGCGGGCAGCCACAAGCGCATCGGCAAGGCGCCCAGGATCAATCTCGGCCGCGTCTCCCAAAGCCGTGGAAGCGCGCAGGAATGCAGTTCCGTACAAGGGGCCGGCCGCGCCGCCCACCTTGGACATCAGGGCCATGGCAGCCAGTTTCAGTGCGGCCCCGGGGGTCTCGGGCGGCGCTTCGGCCAGTTTCGCCAGCACGGCCTGGAACCCGCGGTCCATGTTCTCGCCGTGGTCCGAATCCCCGATGGCACGGTCCAGTTCGATGAGCCACACCCGGTGTTCCGCCATGGCCTGGGCGCAGAGAGTCAGCCATCTGACGGCCCATGTCACGTCCAGCACCACGGCTACACGCCCCAGCGCAGGGCTGCGGTGTGCACGGGAGCGTCCCACAGCTGTGTCAGTTCATCGTCCAGCCGCAGCACGGAAATGGAGCAGCCCTGCATCTCCAGGGAGGTGGTGTAGTTCCCTACCAGGGAGCGTTCGACGGCGGCTCCGCGCTCTGCGATCACCTGTGCGGCGCGGCGGTACACAATGTACAGCTCGCTCAACGGTGTGCCGCCCATTCCGTTGACAAACAAGAGGACTTTCTCGCCGCCCGTGATGCCCAGGTCGCTGAGGACCGGGTCCAGCAGGCGATCGGTAATGCCGTCCGCATCCTCCATGGGAATCTTGTGCCGGCCAGGCTCGCCGTGGATGCCGATGCCGATCTCGATCTCGTTGTCCGCCAGGTCGAAGCTGGGCTTTCCCGCATGCGGAACAGTGCATGCGGACAGCGCGACGCCCATGGTGCGGACATTGCTGTTGACGCGGTCACCCATCGCGGCCACGGCATCGAGGTTGTCGCCCCGTTCAGCCGCGGCGCCGGTGATCTTCTCCACCAGCACGGTGCCGGCAACGCCGCGACGGCCCGCGGTATACAGGGAATCCTCCACAGCAACGTCGTCATTGACCAGCACCGTGCGGATGTCCACGCCTTCGGCCTGCGCCAGTTCCGCTGCGGTCTCAAAATTGAGGACGTCGCCGGTGTAGTTCTTCACGATATGGACGACGCCGGCACCGGAGTTAACGGCGAGCGTCGCCGGAAGGATCTGGTCCGGCGTCGGTGAGGTGAACACCGCCCCCGGCACGGCGGCGTCGAGCATTCCCAGCCCGACAAAACCGGCATGCAGCGGTTCGTGGCCGCTTCCCCCGCCGGAAACGAGCCCGACTTTTCCTGCCACGGGCGCATCTTTGCGCGTGACATACTTCGGGTCGGCAAAGACGGTCACCAGTGCCGCGTGGGCAAGGCCGAATCCCTCGACGGACTCGTCAACCACGGAACGGGGATCATTGATGAGCTTTTTCATGGCAGAACTCCTGGGGTGTGGGTGCTTCCTGGAGGATGCTCTTTGACCCTACTACCGCCGCAGGATCACTGGTAGCCTCCAGTCCTTCGGGGACATGCGTAAGGGACAGCCCCCAATGACTGTCCCTTACGGCAGGCCCCAAACTGCAACTCC
>DASSIA010000285.1:0-5318 GCA_035692345.1 Arthrobacter sp.
GCCTGCCGGAACCTGTGGGTCCCGGCAGACTCAACCATCGAAGGCAATGCTACGCAGGAACTGCGACGATAACCTGTGCTGCGCGGAGGACGCGGTCGCCTGAGCGGTAGCCGGAGCGGAGCACCTGGCTGACAGTGTCAACCTCGATGTCCTCGCCCGGCTGCTGGATGAGGGCCTCGTGGATCGTGGGATCGAACTCCACGCCTGTCTCGTCGATGCGGACCAGGCCGTACGTCTTGAGCGCGGTCTCCAGCTTGGTGGCGATCGCGGCGAACGGGCCGTCGGTCAGGTCACCATGCTGGCGGGCAGCATCGACGTCGTCCAGTACCGGCAACAGCGAGTTCAGGACGCCGATGACGGCCATCTCCCCTGCCACGGCACGGTCGCGTTCAACACGCTTGCGGTAGTTGACGTACTCAGCCTGGAGGCGGAGGAGGTCGTTCTTCAGCTCCGCAGCTTCGGCACTGGCTGTTGAGCTTGCCGAATCCCCTTGGGCCACGGATTCCTCGGCCGGCACCTCGATGCCGTTGAGGATCTCCTCAGCCTGGGCAAGGGCGTCGCCGTCGGTCCCGGCAGGACCGGTCACCGGGGACTCGCCCTCGGGGTGCCGGGCCTGCCCGGTCACCGGGTCAACCTTGCGGTTGTCCCGGATGACCGGCTCCTGGTGGCGCTCTTCACCGGGTGATGAGCTGTGCTCTTCCTCGTTACCGTGGTGCGGCATGGCTACTTCTTCGCTTCGTCTTCGTCGATGATCTCGGCGTCGACGATGTCCTCATCAGCAGCTTTGTGCCCGCCTGCGGCACCAGCACCGGCGCCTTCGGCACCAGCGGCACCGGTGGCACCGTCCGGCGAACCGGCCTGTGCGTAGATCGCTTCGCCCAGCTTCGACTGGGAAGCCTGCAGCTTCTCAAACGCGGTCTTCACAGCTGCGTCGTCGGTGCCTTCGAGGGCCTTCTTGAGGGCGTCGACGTCGGCCTGGACCTCGGTCTTGACCTCTTCGGGCAGCTTGTCGGCGTTGTCGGCGATCAGCTTGTCCACGGAGTAGGCGAGCTGCTCGGCGGTGTTGCGGGTGTCGGTTGCCTCGCGGCGGGCCTTGTCCTCTGCTGCGTGCTCCTCGGCGTCCTTGACCATGCGGTCAATGTCTTCCTTGGAGAGCGCGGTGCCGCCGGTGATGGTCATGGACTGTTCCTTGCCGGTGCCCTTGTCCTTCGCGGAGACGTGGACGATGCCGTTGGCGTCGATGTCGAAGGTGACCTCGACCTGCGGGACGCCACGCGGAGCCGGCGCGATGCCGGTCAGCTCGAACGTGCCCAGCGGCTTGTTGTCGCGGGTGAACTCACGCTCGCCCTGGAAGACCTGGATGGCCACGGACGGCTGGTTGTCATCAGCGGTGGTGAAGGTCTCGGACCGCTTGGTGGGGATGGCGGTGTTGCGCTCGATCAGGTGCGTCATGACGCCGCCCTTGGTCTCGATGCCGAGGGACAGCGGGGTGACGTCGATCAGCAGGACGTCCTTGCGCTCACCCTTCAGAACACCGGCCTGGAGGGCTGCGCCAACGGCCACAACCTCATCCGGGTTGACGCCCTTGTTCGGCTCCTTGCCGCCGGCGAGTTCCTTGACCAGGTCGTAGACAGCGGGCATACGGGTGGATCCACCAACGAGGACGATGTGGTCGATCTCGGAGAGCTTGATGCCGGCTTCCTTGATGACGTCGTGGAACGGCTTCTTGGTCCGCTCCAGCAGGTCCTTGGTGAGGTCCTGGAACTTGGCGCGGGTCAGCTGCTCGTCCAGGTGGACCGGGCCGTCGGGGGTGACGGAGAGGTACTGGAGCGAAACGTTGGTGCTCGAGGAGGAGGAGAGTTCCTTCTTGGCCTGCTCGGCGGCTTCACGGAGGCGCTGCAGGGCGATCTTGTCCTTGGACAGGTCAATGCCCTTGACCTTGAGCTGGTTCAGCAGGTAGTTGACCACGCGCTGGTCCCAGTCGTCGCCGCCGAGCCGGTTGTCACCGGCAGTGGAGCGGACCTGGATGGTGGAGAAGTTGTCTTCGTCCTTGCCCACTTCGAGCAGGGAAACGTCGAAGGTTCCGCCGCCGAGGTCGAAGACCAGGATGAGCTCGTCTTCCTTGCCCTTGTCCAGGCCGTAGGCGAGCGCTGCCGCGGTGGGCTCGTTGACAATGCGCAGGACGTTCAGGCCCGCGATTTCACCGGCCTCCTTGGTGGCCTGGCGCTCGGCGTCGTTGAAGTAGGCCGGAACGGTGATCACGGCGTCGGTGACCTTTTCGCCCAAGTAGGATTCGGCGTCGTTCTTCAGCTTCATCAGCACGCGGGCGGAGATTTCCTGCGCCGTGTACTTCTTGTCATCGATGGGGACGGACCAGTCAGTGCCCATGTGGCGCTTGACGGACGCGATGGTGCGGTCGATGTTGTTGACGGCCTGGCGCTTGGCAATCTCGCCAACCAGGACTTCGCCGGACTTGGAGAATGCAACGACGGACGGCGTGGTGCGGCCACCCTCGGCGTTGGCAATAACGGTGGGCTCGCCACCTTCGAGAACGGAGACGACGGAGTTGGTGGTTCCGAGGTCAATACCTACTGCACGTGACATGTGTTGCTTCTTTCTTTCCTTGGAAACTTGCTGGCGCCCGACTCATTGAGCGTTCTGCACTCAACTTTACTCATGACGCAGACGATGTCAATCCAAAGTTGAGCGAGGTACGCTCAACTTTGAATTCCTGGTTACTGCAGCTTCAAGCGATTCCCCGGATTTCCGGGATTTTTACGGAGGAAATTCCGATTGCACGACCGTAGTTCGCTGTGCGTGAACTGCCGCTACGGGTTCTTGTCCTCGTCCACTTCCACCTCGCGCGCGCTGTCCACAGAGCGCGCCCCGCCGTAGTCGCCTTGCGGATAGTCACCCTCCTCCGGCTGATTCTCGGCGCCGCCCACGACGCCGGCCTCGCCGTAGTCGCCTTCCTCATACTGGCCGCCTTCACCCTCCAGCCCCGGTTCGGTACTGCCCTTGCGGCGTTCTTCTTCAGGTGCGGTGTTCCCACTCATGGCGTGACCTCTCCTTTGAGTTCCGCGTCCGTCCGGGCGCATTTGGAGTCTACTCAGCCCGGGCCGGGCGAAACAGGGGTGGCGTCAGGCGCCGGTTCCGGCAATCCCGGCGATCCCCGCGATTCCCGCGAGGACGGCGAGGTGGTGTTCAAAGAGTTCGTCGCGGGCGCGGAAGGTGTCGGCTCCGTATTGGCCAAAGACCTCGAAGCCCACAGCCCCGAAGAGCGACGTCCACACGAGGGCACCATTGGCCAGGAGCCCGTCCGGCAAGGCGAGCCCGAGTTCGTTGCGGATCGCTTCAAGGTCGGCGGACAAGGCGGTAGGTACGACGGCGGTACTCGCCGTTGCGGTCAGCGCGCCTGCCCGGTAGGCGCCGTCGAGAATCCCCGCAAGCGCATAGATGACGCGCGTTCCCGGGGGTGTGGTCCGGCCCGCGGGAGCCTGATAGCCGGGAACCGGGCTGCCGAACAGGAGTCCATAGCGCGCCGGTTCGCCCAACGCCCACGCCCGGACGGCCCTGCCCAGCGCCTTGAATCTGCCAGCAAAGTCACCCTCCGGCACGTCCTTCACGGCGGTATCCACGGCGTCGCCGAGTTCACTGTAGGCGTCCACCAAGAGCAGCGTGAGGAGCTCGTCACGGTTGGCCACGTAGCGGTAAACGGCGGAAGAAACCACGCCAAGATCCCTTGCCACGGCGCGGAGGGACAAGGCCGCGGCCCCCTGGGTGGCCAGGTGTTCCCGGCCCAGCCGGACGATGTCAGCAATGGTCTGGGCCCGGGCGCGCTCCCGCGGGGTCCGAGGGGTGGATTCCGCGTCCGCGGCAGCGTCACTCATCGGTCCAGCATCGCACAAGCCAGAGCAGTGTCAACAATTGAGAGCACTGCTCTTGACAGACTTCCCGGGCAAGGCGCACGCTTGTTGGAGAGCAGTGCTCTCTAGCGAAAATCCCTTGAGGAGAAGTCATGAATGATGTCTACGTTGTTACCGGAGCCGGCCCCGTTGGCTGGACGGTCGCTGAGCAGCTCGCGGGGCAGGGCAGGAACGTCAGAATTCTCACCCGTTCCGGCAGCGGCCCTGAACATCCACTCGTGGAGCGCGTGAAAGCGGACGTCCAGGATGCCGGCCAGCTGCGGGATGCGTTCGCAGGCGCGGCCGCAGTCTTTCACTGCATCCACGGCTCCTCCTACACCGCGGATGCGTGGCGGGCGGAGCTCCCCCCGGCCGAGCAGACGGTGCTGGCGGCGGCAGGCGCGGCGGGCGCCGTCGTCGTTTTTCCCGAAAGCCTCTACTCGTACAGCGAGCCTGAACGCCCCATGGTTGAGGCAGGTCCGCGGACTGCCGAGGGCGGCAAGCGGGGCGTCCGGACCCAACTCCTGGAGGCGCGGGACGCTTCACCGACCAATACCGTCAGCGTGGTCGCGGGCGATTTCTTTGGCCCCCGGGTGCTGACCTCACATGCCGGCGAGCGCATGGTCCCCACCGTGCTGGCCGGAAAGAAGCTGTGGGTCGTCGGGAGCGCCGACCAGCCGCATTCGTTCACTTACGTCCCGGACCTGGCCGCGGCGATGATCCACGCCGCCCGGATGCCTGCGCTGTGGAACAAGGTCTGGCACGCGCCCACGGGTCCGGCGGTCACGCAGCGGCAGTTGGCCACCGCTTTCACCGAGGCCGGCGGAGTCACGGCGCCGAAGCTGGGGGCCATCCCGGGCTGGGCGCTCCGGGCCATGGGTCTGGTTGCAAAGGATCTCCGGGAACTCGCGGAAACGCTCTACCAGTTCGAGCAGCCGTTTGTGATGGACTCGGCAGCGAGCCAGGCAGCGTTCGGCCTGCGGCCCACCCCCCTGCCCGAGGCAGCGGCAGCCACCGTTGCCTGGTGGCGGGCGCAGTCCCAGGACGCCCTACCGGCGGCCGGCGCCCTCTGACTCGGGATGGAGATCGGGCTCCGGATCACGAGTATCCCGCCGCGCGGCCGCATCCGGCCCCGGACTGCCCAGCTTGCCGGGCCACCAGATCCGCGGGCCGATGTCGTACGCCAACGCGGGGACCAGCAGCGAGCGCACCAGCACGGTGTCCAGGAGCACGCCGAACGCCACAATGAAGGCGAGCTGCACCAGGAACATAATGGGGATGACTCCCAGCGCGGCGAAGGTGGCCGCCAGCACCACGCCGGCGGAGGTGATCACCCCGCCGGTCACACCCAGCCCGCGGAGGATCCCTGGCCGGGTCCCGTGCTTCAGAGATTCCTCCCGCACCCGGCTCATC
>DASSIA010000286.1:0-2395 GCA_035692345.1 Arthrobacter sp.
CTCGACGCCGGGATCCCCGAGCCCCAGCTTCAGCTCAAGCTTCGCGAGGCAGACCCGCTGTCGGCGTCGGCGGACTTGGGCTATCGCCATCGGCGGGTTGCAATACAGTACGACGGCGCCCATCACCTCGGGTCCGAGCAGCAGCTCAGCGACCGGCGACGGGACAAGGCCTTCGAAGCCGCCGGCTGGACGGTCCTCGTGTTCGACAAGGCAGATCTGGCCGATGGTTTCGAACGCGCCGTCCGGACGATCAAGAGGGAACTGCGTTCCGCCTGGATGGATCCCGCCGTCGCGTCCGGCTTTTCACGCCAGACGCTGTGACGCCACAGTGAGCGAGCGTCCGTCAAAAACACCCCAAAAGTGAGAGAGCGTCGCAAGGGGTGTTAACGCGGGACGCTCCCCCACCCGAAAGTGAGAGAGCGTCGCGGAAAAACACCCCAAAAGTGAGAGAGCGTCCGGGGGAAGGGGGTTAGCGCTCGAGGTCTCCTCGGATGAAGGCCTCTACCTTGTCACGGCCGAGGTCGTCGTTGAACTGCTCCGGCGGGGACTTCATGAAGTAGCTGGAGGCGGAGAGCAGCGGGCCGCCGATACCGCGGTCCAGGCCGATCTTGGCGGCACGGATGGCGTCGATGATCACGCCGGCGGAGTTGGGCGAGTCCCAGACTTCGAGCTTGTATTCCAGCGACACGGGGGCGTCACCGAAGTTGCGGCCCTCCAGGCGGACGAAAGCCCACTTGCGGTCGTCGAGCCACTGGACGTAGTCCGACGGGCCGATGTGGACGTTGCGCGGCGCGATGTCGGCCTCAACGTTGGACGTCACGGCCTGGGTCTTGGAGATCTTCTTGGACTCGAGGCGGTCGCGCTCCAGCATGTTCTTGAAGTCCATGTTGCCGCCGACGTTCAGCTGGTACGTGCGGTCCAGGGTGACGCCGCGGTCTTCGAAGAGCTTGGCCATCACGCGGTGCGTGATGGTGGCGCCGATCTGGCTCTTGATGTCGTCGCCCACAATCGGGACGCCGGCGGCGGTGAACTTGTCGGCCCACTCCTTGGTGCCGGCGATGAAAACGGGCAGGGCGTTGACAAACGCCACGCCGGCGTCGATGGCAGCCTGCGCGTAGAAGTGGGCAGCATCCTCGGAACCAACCGGGAGGTAGCAGACCATGACGTCGGCCTTGGATTCGCGGAGCGCGGCGACGATGTCAACGGGCTCTTCGGCGGACTGCTCGATGGTCTCGAGGTAGTACTTGCCGAGTCCGTCGAGGGTGTGTCCGCGCTGGACTGTCACACCGGTGGGCGGCACGTCGGCGATCTTGATGGTGTTGTTCTCGCTGGCCAGGATGGCGTCGGCGAGGTCCACACCCACCTTCTTGCCGTCCACATCAAAAGCGGCAACAAACTGGACGTCGTTGACGTGGTACTTGCCGAACTCCACGTGCATCAGACCCGGGATCGTGGCCTGGGGATCGGCGTCACGGTAGTAATGCACACCCTGGACGAGCGAGGCGGCGCAGTTACCCACGCCAACGATGGCAACACGAATCGGATTTGCAGACACGGAACTCCTTTGAAGACAACTTCAGCCGCCAGGTCGGTCAGTACCGGAAAGTACGACGGCGGCAGGCTGGCAGTGCGCCATTCGGCGCCTTTTCATCTTACCCAACCACGCGGGGGCCGGGATTGTTCCCGGCCCCCGCCAGGCGGTTGTTACTTCTGCTTCCAGAGGTTGATGTCCGATTCCACGGCGAACTCGTCGATGGCATCGATCTCGTCCGGCGTGAAGTCCAGGTTGTTGATGGCGGACAGGGTGTCTTCCAACTGCCGGACACTGGACGCGCCAACCAGTGCAGATGTCACGGAGGACCCCTTGCCCTGTTCGCGGAGTATCCAGGCGATCGCCATTTGTGCCAGGGTCTGGCCCCGGCCCTCGGCGATCCGGTTGAGCCCGCGCACGCGGTCCAGATTTTCGTCGGTGATCAAGGCCGAGTCCAGGGACTTGTCCTGTGCTGCCCGGGAATCTGCGGGCACGCCGTTGAGGTAGCGGTCCGTCAGCATTCCCTGGGCCAGCGGGGAGAAGGCTATGGAGCCCGCGCCCACCTGGTCGAGGGCCTCGTAGAGGTTGGGGCTGCCGTTCTCTGTCCAGCGGTTCAGCATGGAATAACTCGGCTGGTGGATCAGCAGCGGCGTGCCCAGTTCCTTCAGGATCCGGGCCGCTTCCAGGGTCTGCTCCGGGGTGTAGGAGGAGATGCCGGCGTATAGGGCCTTGCCCGAGCGGACGGCCTGGTCCAGGGCGCCCATGGTCTCCTCCATCGGCGTCTCGGGGTCCGGCCGGTGGCTGTAGAAGATGTCCACGTAGTCCAGGCCCATCCGCTCCAGGGACTGGTCCAGGCTGGCCAGC
>DASSIA010000287.1:0-2993 GCA_035692345.1 Arthrobacter sp.
TGATCCGTGCGGTGCATGCTGGCACCACTGGCACGCTGGGTTTCCATGGGTCTCCGTTTTCCGCTTGCGATTGTCTGTTAGCGGCCATGAAAAACTGCCCATAGGCGGCCACGAAAATGCCCGCTGGCGGCCAGCAGAACTGCCCGCCGGCGGCCATGAGATCTGCCCACTTCCTTACTAAACCGACCGCGCCTTAAGCGGTGGGGGCCTCTCCCTGGGGTTTGATGACGGTGTCTAAGCGCACCAAAAAGCGAACCAGGAAGAGGCCCTGTATGAAGTCTGACGGAGAAATCATGGAAATTCTTGCTGCCTACGATCTGACCGGGTCGTTGCGCGCCACCGCGGAGCTCACGGGCTGCTCGCACCACACTGTTGCCAAACACGTTCAGGCACGTGACGCGGGCCGGCCGATTGGGGAACCCGCAGCCCGCGGCCGGGTCACCGACGCGTTCCTGCCCAAGATTGAGGAATGGATCGAGACCTCCAAGGGCCGGATCCGTGCCGACAAGGCCCATCAAAAGCTCCTCGCCTTGGGCTACACGGGCTCGGAACGCTCCACCCGCCGCGCGATCGCCCAAGTCAAAGCAGCGTGGCGGCTGGGCCACACCCGCGTCCACCGGCCTTGGATCACCGAACCGGGGATGTGGCTGCAGTACGACTTTGGTGACGGACCACGGATCGGCGGGTTGAAGACCATCCTGTTCGTGGCGTGGCTGGCGTTCTCCCGCTTCAGGATCGTGATCCCGTTGCGGGACCGGACCGCGCCGAGCGTATTCGCCGCCCTGGACCGGTGCTTCCGGATCCTCGGCGGGGCACCGACCTACGTGCTGACGGACAACGAGAAGACCGTGACAACGGCCCATGTTGCCGGGGTCCCGGTGAGGAACCAGCAAACCCTCGACTTCGCCCGGCACTACGGAATCACCGTGCTGACCTGCCAGCCCGCGGACCCAGCCACCAAGGGCGGGGTCGAAGCGTCCGTGAAACTCGCCAAAGCCGACCTCGTCCCGAAGGACACCAACCTCCGCGGCGACTACCGCACCTTCGCCGAACTCGAGGCCGCCTGCCAGGCGTTCATGGATGAGGTGAATGACCGGGAGCACCGGGTGACGCGGCGCAAACCCGCGGCGGTGCTGACCGAGGAAGCCCCCAGGTTGCACCGGATCCCGGACACCGCCCACACGGTCGCGTTCGGGCTGGCCCGCACCGTTCCGGAGAACACCCCGATGGTCACCTTCGAAAACGGCCAGTACTCCGTCCCAGCCCACCTGCTCGGGGCCCGGGTGTTCGTCCGCACCCACGGCACCGGACCCGACGAACAGGTCATCATCGTCCACCACGGCACCGCCGGTCCCGTCGAAGTCGCCCGCCACGACCGGGCACGGCCAGGCAGCCCCGCCATCAACGATGACCACTTCCCCGGAACCCGGGCAAAAGTCCCCGGCGACTACGAGGTCAGGGCCCGCAGCGCGGACGAGGCAGCATTCCTGGCCATCGGCGACGGCGCACGGACCTGGCTGATCGAAGCCGCCGCAGCCGGAACCGCACGGATGAACGTGAAAATGGCCGAAGCCGTCACCCTGGCCAAAATCGCCGGCACCGACCACGTCGACCGGGCCCTCGGCGACGCCGCCCTGCACGGCCGGTTCGCGCACCCGGACCTCGCCTCGATCCTGAACGCCAACATACGCCGCACCACCACGCACGCCGCCAACGAAGCGACCTCCCTGACCCAAGGCACCAGCGCGTGGGCCGCGATCGGCAACCCCGCCCTGAACACCACGCCGGAGGAGGCCCGATGAGCCCCGTGACCACGACCAACACCGCGGCTCCGCCACTGCCCGCGGACCTCGAAGCGTTGATGCGGTCCCTGAAAATGCCCCACGCCCGTGCGCTGGCACCGGAGCTGATCGCGACCGCCCGCGCCCAACGCTGGGAACCGGTCGAGGTCATCAAAGCCCTCTTCACCGAGGAAACCGCCGGCCGGGCCCGATCCATGCTCGCCTCTCGCCGCAAAGCAGCAGGCTTCCCGACCGGGAAAACCTTCGACGCCTGGGACCCGGACGCGTCCTCCATCCCAGCCCCGACCCAACAGGCACTACGGACCCTGGAATGGATCAACCGGCGGGAAAACCTGGTCGTCTGCGGACCCTCCGGAACCGGGAAAACCTTCTTCCTCGAAGCCCTCGGCCAGCAGGCCGTCGAAGCCGGAATGCGCGTGGCCTGGTTCAGGCTCGAAGACCTCGGCGTCCTGATCCGGGCGCACCGCACCGACGACAGCGTCACCCGCGCCGTAACCCGGATCCTCCGCGCGGAGCTCGTGGTGATTGATGATATTGGCCTGTTGCCGGTGGCCACCGACGCCGCCGAAGGGCTCTACCGGGTCGTGGACGCAGCCTACGAAAAACGGTCCGTCGCGATCAGCTCCAACCTCCACCCCGCAGGCTTCGACGAACTCATGCCCAAAACCCTCGCCACCGCGACCGTTGACCGGCTCCTCCACCACGCCCACGTCTGCCAGACCAGCGGCGATTCCGTCCGCCTCACCCAGGCCCTCGCCGGAAAAGGAGTCACCCGACTGAACTGACCAACCCCAAGGATGGCCAACCCCGCCGAACCAAACAGTGGGCAGATCTGTTGGCCATCACCGGGCAGTTTTACTGGCCACCAGCGGGCACAACAACTGGCCGCCCGTGGGCAAAACCTAATGGCCATTGACATTTGATCCTGGAAACCTACTACCAGGCTCCCAGCTGAATAACTATACGCAAGGCCGAGGCCTGACGCCTGAGCGCGGCCGATCGCCGTCCGCAATGGAATCGACTCGGAGGCCACGGCATCAGTGTCGGGCCAATGTTCCCCGGCGCCGCCCGGTGCAACAAAGACTTCTTGGCTGGGGCCCTGGTTACTCCTCGGGCGCCTACCAGTTCAGTCCGACAGCAAGTCAGCAACGACCGTATTTACCCGCGCTCCAACCCCTGCCGAGCTGATAC
>DASSIA010000288.1:0-4802 GCA_035692345.1 Arthrobacter sp.
AGGCCGGACTCATCCTGGCCGTTCATTTCCAGCATTTCGCGGGCTTCTTCCTCGTCCAGTTCCACGAGGTCGGATTCGAGCTTCGCATCAAGGAAGATGGCGTCCGCGGGGGCCACCATGGCCCGCAGTTCGTCCTGCTTCTCCGGGCTGCCCAGGATGCCTTCGTCGGCGTTGAAGACGTAGATAAACGGCTTGGCGGTGAGGAGGCTGAGCTCCTTGAGGTGCTCCATCTCCAGCTTGTCGCTCTTGATCGAGGCGAAGATGGTGTCGCCGCGTTCCAGCACCGCCTGCGCGGCCTTGATGGCGGCCAGCTGGGAGGCTTCCCGCTTCTTGATCTTGACTTCTTTTTCGATCCGGGGAATGGCATTTTCGATGGTCTGGAGGTCAGCCAGGATCAGCTCGGTGTTGATCGTCTCCATGTCCGAGCGCGGATCCACCTTGCCGTCCACGTGGATGACGTCGGGATCATCAAACACCCGGACCACCTGGGCGATAGCCTCGGCTTCACGGATGTTGGCCAGGAACTTGTTGCCCAGGCCCTCGCCCTCCGACGCACCCTTCACGATGCCGGCGATGTCCACAAAGGACACCGGAGCCGGCAACAGGCGCTGCGAGCCAAAAATGTCAGCCAGCTGCTGGAGCCGCGGATCGGGGAGGTTCACGACGCCGACATTGGGTTCGATCGTTGCGAACGGATAGTTCGCTGCGAGCACCTGGTTGCGGGTCAGTGCGTTGAAGAGAGTTGATTTGCCGACGTTGGGCAGTCCGACGATGCCAATAGTAAGAGCCACGAGCATTGATTCTACCGGTTGCGGGAGACCATGGCCCCAAATCGTCCCGGGCGGTCGCCGGCAGTGTCCGCATCGTGCGGAACACGTGGCCGGATATGTCGCTTCCGTAAATTGTCACAGGGTCATGCCACAGTGAGGATATGGATGCTTTAGCCGTGATTCTTGCCCTTTTGATGCTGCTGGTTGGTGCCGTTGCCGGCGCCGCAGCCGCCTATTTTCCGCTGCGCCGGCGCAGTCTCGCCCTGGAGGAAGATTTCGACGCCGTTTCGTCCCGCCTTTCCGACGTCAGCGCCCAGTTCGCGGCCGCGGACGCGGAGCGCCGGCTCCTGTCGCTGCAGAACCGGGAGCTCGGTGAGTCCCGCAACCAGGACGGGAGCGTGCTCCGCGCCCTGGCGCCGGTGGCGGAAAAGCTGACCGCAGTACAGCAGCAGGTGGCCCTGCTGGAACGTGACCGCCTGGAACAGTACGGCCAGCTGGCGCAGCAACTGCAGGAGGCCCGGCTGTCCGATGCCCAGCTCATCCGCTCCACACACGCCCTTGAGTCAGCACTCCGCTCCAACAGCGCCCGTGGACAATGGGGTGAGGTGCAGCTGCGCCGTGTGGTTGAGGCATCGGGAATGCTCAAGCACGTGGATTTCCTCGAGCAGGTCCACAGTGCCGGATCCGATTCAGCGGTCCGTCCCGACCTCGTAGTCCAGCTACCGGGTGCGAAGCAGCTGGTAGTGGACGCCAAGGTGCCGTTGTCCTCTTACCTGGAAGCCCAGGAGCTGGGTGCGCGGCAGGAGTCCGCAGGGAACCCCGGCAACCAGCAATCCCTGCTGGCCGCCCATGCCAAGGCGCTGCGGGCTCACGTGGACGCGCTCAGCAACAAGAAGTATTGGGATATCCCCGGGAACTCCCCCGAACTGGTGATCTGCTTCCTGCCGGCCGAATCCATCCTCGCGGCAGCCTTGACGGCCGATGCCACACTGTTGGACTATGCGCTGTCCAGGAACGTCGTCCTCGCCTCACCCAGCACCCTGCTGGCGGTGCTCAAATCGGTGGCGTTCACGTGGCGCCAGGATGTGCTGACGGACAATGCGCGCGAACTGTTCGACCTCGCACGCCAGCTGTACGAGCGCATGGGAACGCTCGGGGACAACGTGGGCAAGCTCGGTTCGTCGCTGAAGTCTTCCGTGGACCGTTACAACTCCCTGATCGGCACCCTGGAAGCGCGGATCCTGCCGACGGCCAGGAAGCTCAATGCCATGGACGAATCCGGGCTGCTCACACCACCGGCACTTGACGTCACGCCGCGCTCGCTGGCTGCCCCGGAACTTCAGCAGGACGACGCCGCCGCCTGACGCCGTCGGCCCGGTTTCGACAAGCCCGACTACCGGAAAGCGGGAGGTGTCAGTTGCGGGACCGGCGTCCGCCGAGCGCCCGGCTGACGTCTCCGGCTTCCTTGAGAGTTGCGCGGAGCTCCTTGGGCAACGAGAAAAGGAGGTCTTCTTCGGCCGTGACAACTTCTTCAACGGAGCCATAGCCGTAATCGGCCAGCAGTCGCAGGACGTCCTTGACCAGGACCTCCGGAACAGAAGCTCCCGACGTGACTCCAACCGTAGCCACGCCCTCAAACCACGCTTCATCCACTTCGTTGGCGAAGTCCACGCGGTAGGAAGCCTTGGCGCCGTACTCCAGCGCGACTTCCACGAGCCGGACCGAGTTCGAGGAGTTGGCCGAGCCCACCACAATCACCAGGTCAGCCTTGGGGGAAATTTTCTTAATGGCCACCTGACGGTTGGTGGTGGCGTAGCAGATGTCGTCGCTGGGCGGATCCTGCAACGTGGGGAAGCGCTCTTTCAGGAGCCGGACGGTCTCCATGGTCTCGTCCACGCTGAGCGTTGTCTGGGAGAGCCAGATGACCTTTTCGGGATCCCTGACGGTAACTTTGTCCACTTCATGGGGACCGTTAATGATCTGGATGTGTTCCGGGGCTTCGCCAGCGGTCCCTTCAACCTCCTCGTGACCGTCGTGGCCGATCAGCAGGATGTCGAAGTCGTCCTTGGCGAACCTCACAGCCTCCTTGTGGACCTTTGTCACCAGGGGGCAGGTGGCGTCAATGGTGCGCAGCCCGCGGTCCTCGGCGGACTGGACGACGGCGGGCGATACCCCGTGTGCGGAGAAAATCACCAGGGCGCCTTCCGGGACCTCGTCCGTCTCATCGACGAAGATGGCGCCCTGCGCCTCCAGCGAGCTCACCACGTGGACGTTGTGCACGATCTGCTTGCGGACATACACCGGCGGACCGTAGTGCTCCAGGGCCTTCTCGACAGCGATCACGGCCCTGTCCACTCCGGCGCAATAGCCGCGGGGGGCCGCCAGGAGTACTTTCTTGGGACCGGTCACGGGAACCGCAGCGGCTACTTCCTCAGGCGAGCGCCGCCTGCGCGGGACCGTTGGCATCGAGAGGGGAACAGCTGAGGAAGTCATCTCTCCATGCTACCGGGTGGGCCGCCGCCGCCCCGGCGAAGCGATCCGGATCACAAGGGCACCTGCTAGAAGCACACCACCGGTTATCGCAGCACCGGTGACCCAGGATTGGAAGCTGCTGGAAGCGGCTGACACAAACTCGGCCTTGAACATGTCCGCAAGCCCGTTCCCGGTGGCCGTTCCCAGCACGGCTTCCCGAGCCGGTTGCGAGCCGGCCGTCCACAGGCCGGCCAGCACCAGGGCCGCAAGGCCCATCGCGAAAACCACCGTCCACCGACGGCGGGCCGTAACCAACGCAAGCGCGAAGGCGATCGCTGCCCCGATGGCCAGGGCGTAGCCGAGCGGAGCGTAGGCGGCCATCTTCTCGATCAGCTGGCGCTGGTTCGGCGCTCCAACGTTGACGAGCGTTTGTTTCGGCACGTCAAGTGCAAGTCCGGTGGTTCGTGACAGCTCCGTTGTGGCAAGCGCCACCAGGGGTGCCACGTCCAGCGTGAGCGACGATGGGGAGGCCGATCCGGCCGGGGATGTGGAGCCGGCAAAGCTGAGCCCGTGGCTCTTGCGCAGTGTCTCTTCCCAGGCAGCCGGGTAGCCAGGCATTCCGGCGAGGGAACCGGCAGCTGCTTCCAGCACCGGCCTGACAAGACCCGCCAGGGCAGCCGGGATGGCGCCCATGTCAATGGTTCCGACGGCGGCGGCCGCGAGCCGCTGCTGGAATTCAGCGTCCCGCCCCAGCGGAGCAGCCAGAGCCACAAAACCGTCCTCCTGAACGACGTTGCGGTCAAGCCAGATGGCGGGAACGGCCAAGGCGGACAGCAACACGCCCAGGACGAGGGCGACGGCTGAAACGAAGGTACGCAAAGCAAATCCTTACTGGTTGGCAGCGGCGGAGCCATCCCCGCCGTTGCCAGGACAAGGAATGTCCGAGGCAGGTGATACACCTTATGGATAAGGTT
The DNA here is from genome assembly GCA_035692345.1 of Arthrobacter sp. GTDB lineage: Bacteria > Actinomycetota > Actinomycetes > Actinomycetales > Micrococcaceae > Arthrobacter. The sequence continues at coordinate 4,217 of DASSIA010000288.1, forward strand.
GAATGGCAGCCGCCAGCTCACTGACTGCAGCCATTCAAACACGAACCGCCACCTGCCGAACAAAGGACCGTCATGCCGCCACCCACAGTTTCCCGGGGCAGCGGACATGTCTGAACAGGCTGCCCTGCCAGGGACTGCTGCCACCACGCTGCCGGCCACGGCTGCTGAAACGACCCCGGACAATCCGTGGCCGCTGCAGCTGCTGTCGCAGAAACTGAAGACCCACATCGACCGCACACCGGCGGCGTGGGTCGAGGGCCAGGTCATCGAAATGAACCGCCGCGGCGGCAATGCGTACCTCACCCTCCGGGACGTGGACGCGGAAGTTTCCCTGCCGGCGTCGGTCTGGACCAAGGTCCTGGACCGCCAGAGCATGCCCCTGGAACGGGGATCCCGCGTGGTGGCCCTGCTCAAGCCGGAGTTCTGGCTGAAGACCGGCCGGCTCAACATGCAGGTCAGGGACATCAGGCCAGTGGGGCTCGGCGACCTCCTGGCGCGGATCGAACGGTTGCGCCAGGCCCTCGCCGCCGAGGGGCTTTTTGCCGATTCCCGGAAGAAACCCCTGCCGCTGCTCCCCCACCGCATC
>DASSIA010000289.1:0-5934 GCA_035692345.1 Arthrobacter sp.
CCCCGGGCCAGGAGCCAGTCAACGGGCCCGACGTCGGCGCCCTGGTTCGCCACGGACACTTTCCGTTGCGCCGCGGGGACGGCACCCATGGCCCAGTTGCGGAACTTGGCGAGCAACGCCGTCGTACGTTCCGGGGCTGCCGCCAACGCCTCGCTGAGCGCCTCGGGCGAGGACGTCCAGTGCTGCAGCGCCAGCGCTGCTTCCATCGGCGTGGTGGCTTCCTGGATAGCGACGCCGCTGCGGTGGAGTTCGGCCACGAGCTGGACCACCCGCTGCGCAAACGCAGGCTGCAGCCGGACAAGTTCGGTGTAACTCCGCCCGAGCCCCGCGGGGTAGATGCCCACCACGTCCTTGAGGCTTCCCACGGGCAGGAAGTAGCGCTGCCGGTGGCCCGAATGGGGAGTCCCGTGCGGCGGCTCGGCCCGGTGCACCAAAGCCAGATCCTGGAGCGACGCCAGGATTCTTTCCACGGCCGCAACGGTGGACCCCGCAATGAGTTTGCGTACCCCCGCGGCCGACGCACTGTGTTCGGTGTCCGTGTTGGTGCACAGGTGAAGGGTTTCGAGCACCTGCATCTGCGGCCTGTTGAGCCGTTCCAACGCGCGCTGGACGCTGGCCCGGGCGCTTGCCCTGGCAGCCAGGACGGAAAAGTCGGGCACGGCGGGGGACATAAGGTCCGGCCGCGCTGCGAAGAGCACCCGCAACGAGTCATCGCTGCGTGCTTCCAGTTCTTTACTGAGCGCGCGGATAAGGGACATCAGTCCAACGTTACCGCCCGCCGGGCTTTCCTGCCCGGCGGCGACCGGCCACGCTGTCCAGGACCAGGAAGAGCATCAGCAGGAAGGCCACGGGCAGGCCGTACAGGGCCGTGGCGGTGACCCAGGCCGGGGCAGCGGAACCCGCGAAGGCCAGCGCCATCACTGCTCCCACCGCCACGAGGGAAAGCAAGGCAACAACCGCTGCGCAGATCATCAGTGGGTGCCGGTATCGCGAGGGTGTCATGCACGTAACGCTAACAGGCAGGATTCCGGGCCCCGGCAGGATAACCTTGAAGGAACAGACCAACACGGTCCGTCGCAGTCATACCCTGAACCCGCACACCGGTGCGGATGCGGTGACTGCCCGCCGTGTCAGAAGAGCCCAGAACGAAGAAGGTTGATTACGTGCCCACCGGCAAGGTCAAGTGGTATGACAAGGAAAAAGGTTTCGGATTCCTCGCGGGCGAGGACGGCCAGGAAGTCTTCCTGCCCAAATCATCGCTGCCCGAAGGCGTCACGGAGCTGAAGGCCGGCACCCGCGTTGAGTTCGGTGTTGCCGACGGCCGCAAGGGTGCCCAGGCCCTGGGCCTGCGTGTCCTCGACAAGCTGCCGTCCATCGCCAAAGCCAAGCGGCCCAGCGCCCGGGACCTCGCACCGCTCGTCCAGGACCTGGTCAGCGTGCTGGACAACCTCTCCGGAACTTTGTCCGCGGGCAAGTACCCGGAAGGCAACAAGGGCAAGGCCATCGCAGCTGCCCTGCGTAAGGTTGCCGACGAGTTGGACGTATAGGTCTTGGCCATGAACGCGGAAGCTGAACAGCCGGACACTACTGCAGTGAAGCAGGCGCCGGCAGCGGCTGCCAAAACCGGGGCCAAGCGCCGCGCCGGCGTGCCCGTATGGCGGACCGGTAAGCCGGATGCCTTCCTCGCCGCTGCCGTTGCCGAGGCACGGACCGCCATCGAAGGCATCACGGCGCCGTCGGATATCGGTGCGCACCTGGCCGCCAAGAGTGAGGGCGACCGCCTGGTCACCCACCTCTTCGAATCGAAGCTGCCAGGGTACGACGGCTGGCAGTGGTACGCGGTCCTGACCCGGAACTCCCGGTCCAAGGTGGTCACCGTCAGCGAGCTTGGCCTCCTGCCGTCCGAAGATTCCATCCTCTCCCCGGAGTGGGTGCCGTGGGCAGAACGGGTCCGGCCCGAGGACGCCCGGGCAGCCGAGGACGACGAATCGCCGGCCGCGGAGGCGGTCCTTCCCGCGGACGAAGCACCAGGGGAATCCGAACCTGCCGGCGAGGCTGACTAGTCAGTTGACAGTGCGCAGGGTTGAACACCACGGAGGCAGGCAATGATGTCCACCTTCAAATCCCTGCACATCCTCAACTACCGGATCTGGTTCATCGGCGCCCTGGTGTCCAACATTGGAACCTGGATGCAGCGGACGGCCCAGGACTGGCTGGTTTTCGCGCACCTCACCGATCATGACGCCGGCGCCATGGGCATCACCATGGCCCTCCAGCTGGGGCCCCAGCTGTTCCTGGCGCCCGTGGCCGGCCTTGTGGCAGACCGTTACAGCCGCCGGCAGCTGCTGGTCATCACCCAGTCCTCGATGGCATTGCTCAGCACGGGGCTGGGCGTCCTGGTGCTGTCGGGAGCGGGGCAGCTCTGGCACGTCTACGGCTTTGCCCTGCTGCTGGGCATGGTCTCTGCCCTCGATGGGCCGGTCCGGCAGACCTTCGTTTCGGAGCTCGTCCGGGATGACTACCTGCCCAACGCCGTGGCCCTGAACAGCGCCTCCTTTAACGTCGCGCGGATGATCGGGCCCGCCGTGGCCGGTGTCCTCACAGTGGCCGTAGGTCCCGGCTGGGTGTTCCTGATCAACACGGGCACGTTCCTGGCCATGCTCCTGAGCCTGTGGAAGATTCCGGCAGCATCCCTGCGCCAGCTCCCCAGGGCGGCTCCGGGCAAGGGCCGGATCCGCGAGGGGCTGCGCTATGTGCGGTTCCGGCCGGACATCGTGGTGGTCCTGCTGGCGATCTTCATTGTGGGAACGCTCGGACTGAACTTCGTACTGTTCATCGCCGCCATGGTGGGCACGGAATTCGGGCTGGACGCCAGCGCCTTTGGACTCATGAATTCCATCATGGCGGTGGGGTCGGTGGCGGGCGCCCTGCTGTCAGCCGGGCGCGGAAAGCCCCGTTTGCGGATGATCTTCGGGGCTGCGGCGGCATTTGGAGTGACGTCGGGACTGGCCGCGCTCGCCCCGGACTACTTCTGGTTCGGGGTAGCGCTGGTGCCGGTGGGCCTGTTCTCCATCACCATGCTGACCAGCGCCAACGGTTACGTCCAGACCACCACCGACCCCGTCATGCGGGGCCGGGTGATGGCCCTGTACATGGCTATTTTTATGGGCGGCACACCCATCGGGGCGCCGCTGGTGGGTTGGGTGGCCAATATCGCCGGCCCGCGGTGGTCACTCGCCGTTGCATCGGCCTCCGGAATCACCGCGGCCCTGATAGGCGCGGCGTGGATCATCCGCGCCCGGCAGCTGCGGCTCACCTTCAACCGCCGTGCACGCGGCCTGCGCTACTTCGGCGTGGTGTCCCGGCGTGCGGCATCAGGCATTAACGACGACGGCGCCGCCCGGGTTGCACACCCGGACGACGCCGACCAGCCCTGACCGCGGAAGCCCGCGCAGAGCGCTACTTGCGCAGTTCGCCCACCACGAAGTCGATGCTTGCCAGCAGCGCCGAGACGTCGTCCGGCTCGATGGCGACAAACGTGGCAATCCGGAGCTGGTTGCGGCCCAGCTTGCGGTACGGTTCGGTGTCCACGATCCCGTTGGCGCGCAGCACCTTGGCGATCGCGGCGGCGTCGATCGAGTCGTCGAAGTCGATGGTGGCGATGACGTTGGAGCGGTCCTCCGCTTTCGCCACAAACGGGGTCGCGTACTCGGAGGCTTCGGCCCAGGAATAGATCCGGCCGGCCGAGTCAGCGGTGCGGGCTGACGCGAAGTCCAGGCCGCCGCTGGCGTTGAGCCACTGGACCTGGTTGTCCAGGGTTACCAGGGTGCTCAGCGACGGCGTGTTGTAGGTCTGGTTCAGCTTGGAGTTGTCGATGGCTGTCTGGAGGTCCAGGAAGTCCGGGATCCAGCGGCCGCTGGCCTTGATCCGGGCTGCGCGCTCCAGGGCGGCAGGGGAGAACAGGCCCAGCCACAGGCCGCCATCGGACGCGAAGTTCTTCTGCGGGGCGAAGTAATAGACGTCCGCCTCCGCCACATCCACGTCCAGGCCGCCGGCTGCGGAGGTGGCATCCACGAGGACCAGGGAACCGGCATCGGCGCCCGCAACGCGCTTGACCGGAGCCGCGACGCCGGTGGAGGTTTCGTTCTGCGGCCAGGCATAGACGTCTACGCCTTCCTCGGCCTGCGACACCGGTCGGGTGCCCGGCTCCGAGGTGATGATGGAGGAGGCGTCCAGGAAGGGGGCCTTGTTGGTGGCCGAGGCGAACTTGGAGCCGAACTCGCCGAAGGACAGGTGCTGGGCCTTCTTTTCCACGAGGCCGAAGCTGGCGACATCCCAGAACGCCGTGGATCCGCCGACGCCGAGGACCACTTTGTAGCCTTCGGGGGCGCGGAAGAACTGGCTCAGACCCTCGCGGACGGAGCCCACCAGGTTCTTGACGGGGGCCTGGCGGTGCGACGTACCCAGGATGGTCGTGGACGCCGCGGCGAGCGCTTCAAGCTGCTCCGGCCTGACCTTGGACGGACCTGCGCCGAACCGTCCGTCTTTGGGCAGGAGATCGGCGGGAATAGTGATGCTGGTTTCGCTCACGGGGGCTCCAATTTCGGCATGGACGTGACTCACGTCCGGGCGGTGGGATGGCCGGTAGTCGGCAGTGACTGCACAAGGACCTCCTTTATTCTGCCTGAACCCTCGATTGGGCGGGAACCGGCGCCGTCATAGTCCGGTCAGTGAGACCACCCGCGCCCGCCTGGAAATTATCCGGACAAATTCAAAATAGGCTAAACTTTTCACCGGACCTCGCCGCTGCGCCGGACGCGATACGGTGGGACAACGCAAGGAACTGTGCTCGAGGAGCTGAGCTGGATGACGGATCTGATCGATACTACGGAGATGTATCTTCGGACCATTTTGGAGCTTGAAGAAGAGAACATCGTTGCTCTTCGCGCACGCATCGCCGAACGGCTGCGGCACTCCGGGCCCACGGTGTCCCAGACCATCGGTCGGATGGAACGCGACGGACTCGTGGTGGTCTCGGGCGACCGCCACCTGGAGCTGACGGAGCCGGGCCGGAAGCGCGCCACGGAAGTCATGCGCAAGCACCGGCTCGCCGAACGCCTCCTGGCAGATGTGATCGGATTGGACTGGGCGTATGTTCATGATGAAGCGTGCCGCTGGGAGCACGTGATGAGCGAGCGCGTTGAGCAGCGCATCTACGACCTGCTTAACCATCCCACCGAGTCGCCATACGGTAACCCCATCCCCGGGCTGGCCGCGTTGGGTGGAGCGGCGCCTTCGCTCCCTGATGGCAATGTGATCAATCTCCTTGACGCCATGCAGGGCTACGGCCCGGCGTCGAACGTGACTGTCAGCCGGCTGTCCGAGCCCATCCAGGTTGAACCTGAGCTGCTGGTCCAGCTGGACGAAGGCGGAATCCGGCCTGGCGCTTCGGTCTCGCTGGAGCGCGTCGGGGAGTACATCTCGGTGCGTGTTCCGGGGATAGAAGGAGCACTTGAACTGCCTCCGGAAGTAGCAGCGCACGTCTTCGTTTCGGTCAGTTGAGGGGGAAACGGGGCTCGTGAAAGGCGGCTGCTGGTTAGCGCATTGACCGCCGTTCCGCAAAGATAACGGAATTGTTACTGCCCAAGTTAATCGCCTATAGTTGAGCCCAAGCGTCGATACAAAAGCGTTACCTGATCCGGAGCCGAGCTCTGCCAGCGGATCAGGTGCACGAGTCACCAACTGGCAGAGGCGGGGGAACCACAACCGGCAGTCGCAAGGCTGCCTTGGGGTGAAGTCCGTCAGCAGCAAGCCTCTTCCAGCGAAGGATCCTCACGGGATATCTCTGCGCCAAGTGCTTGTTACGGCGGACCGGGTCTTTGAACTCTCTGACCCGAATCCGACAGCTAACTTCGCAGGCTATCCAGAGAGGAA
>DASSIA010000290.1:0-9032 GCA_035692345.1 Arthrobacter sp.
CACTGTTGAATTCCTCAAGGAGGAGCTGCTCTCCGACGCCCGGGTGATGTACCAGGCCCGGGAAGAGGCCATCGGCTCAGAGAGCATGCGCGAGCTGGAACGCCGCGTAGTGCTGTCGGTGATCGGGCGCAAGTGGCAGGAACACCTCTACGAGATGGACTACCTGAAGGAAGGCATCGGCCTGCGTGCCATGGCCCAGCGCGACCCGCTGGTGGAATACCAGCGCGAGGGCTTCATGATGTTCCAGTCCATGATGGAGGCCATCCGCGAGGAAAGCGTCGGCTTCCTGTTCAACCTTGAAGTCGAGGTCACCCCGGCCCAGGATGTGGTGGTGGCTGACGCCGCCGGTGGCCACACCGAGCACGTCGAGCCGCAGATCCACGCGGCCGGCCTGGAAGCTCCGGAGAAGCCTGCCCAGTTGCAGTACACGGCTCCCGGCGAGGACGGCGCTACCCAGACCCGGGTTGAGGCCCGTTCCTCATCCAAGTCCGGCAACCCGGCCAAGGCTGCGGCCCAGGACGCTACCAAGCGTCCGGCCAAGAAAAAGCGCCGCTGATCCGCGGGCGCCCGGTCAGCCGACCACAAATTCGGTGACCCGCCAGACCTGGTTGCTGCGCTCCAGCCTGACCGCCACGGCCCGTGCGCGGACATCGTCGACCACCACGGCGCTTGCCTCATAGATTCCGGGAGCCACCTCGCAGGCACGGACGGAGCGCACCACGGAATTCTTGTGCAGCCTGGCCAGCGACGGCGAGGCCGTGCGGGCCTGTTCGCGGCGGATCAGGGCTGCGCGGTGCTGCAGTACGGCGAGGCAGCGCGGATCCAGGCGGCGGGCGAGCTGGTGGATGGGCCGGATCCCAGCCAGGACCTCCATGGCGGCCTGGACGGTACTGCGCGTCATGGCCAGGATCTCGGAGGTCTCGTCTGCTGCACGCAGCGCCGTCACTGGTGCCGTGGTAGTGCGCAGTGGAACCTGACGGACTGCGGCCGCGCGGCCCGGGTTGGTCCGGGCGGAGCGGATCGGCGTAACTGCGTTCATGGGAATCCCCCTGGTTGTGAACTGATGAATGTCGGAACGTCGGCTAAGCCGTGGAAGGTGCTTTCAAAACCTGCCCGGGCAGCAGGACATCGGGGTTTTCGCCGATCCGGGCCTTATTGGCCTCGTACCAGCGCGGCCAGTGAAGGGCGACGTCGACATCCGAAGCCGCCGGGCCCAAGTGGCGGGATGCGATGTCCCACAGCGTGTCGCCTGCCAATACCGTGACCTCACCCGGCGGCGGGCTCTGCGCCGCGCGGACGGGCTGGGCCGCCATCAGTCCGGGATCGGCGACCGGCGGGCCGGGACGCCAGTCGGGCCGGACCGCGGCCGCCGGTACATGGCTGACCGTGGGGGACCACTGGACCTGGAGGTCCGTGTCCTGAACTGGTGGTTCGTGAACCGGCATTTCCTGGCCGGCCACGTCCTCCACCGCGACTGCCTGGGTAGGCACCCACGCGGGGCCGTCCGGCGGTACATCCGCGTGGGCCAACGGTGCCGTCAGCAGTTGCACCGACAGCGCGGCCACAGCGAGCCGCCGCATAAAGGCGGGGCAGCACTTGCCCGCTCTGTCGGCTGCGCGGCGCCTGCCGCACTTGCCGAGAACGGCTGCCGTTGACGCCAGAATCATCGAGAGTATCCACCAGGCAACGATCGCCACGCCCGCGGTAACCGCTACGGCACCCAACAGGTCATCGACGTCGGGGCCTTGCCGGCGGGCTGCGGACAACTGCCACCGTTCCACCATGCTCCAACCCGCAGCGCAGAGGAAGAATCCCAACAGGAGGATGGACGCGGCCATAACCGCGTCTGCGCGGAGCCCCCGTGCTGTACCAACCGTCATGGTGTTCCTATCTAGTGTTTGATGCAGTTTGATGCCGTTTGATGAATCCAGGATCAGTTTGACGTAGGCCTGTTGGATTTGTCCAGAGACTGGAGGGAAGTTGTTGGGCGAATTGACCGGGTATGAAGCCGCACCCTACGCTTGGCCCCATGCGTTGGGATGCCCTGTTCGGTGATATGGAGGCCCAGTTTGCCGAGGGTGAGCGGCTGGCTGTCGACGCCGAGATCTCGGAGCGGGCCAGAGCGGAAACCGCCTCAGTAGCCCTGGCGGACCGGCTGAGGGGCTCGCTGAACAGCCACGTTTCCGCGTACCTGACCTGCGGGCGGATCTTCGAAGGAACCCTTAGCCATGCCGGGGCCGACGCCCTGGTGCTGAACGAGCTGCGGCACCAGGTGCTGATCCCGTACGGCGCGGTGGCGCGCTATGCCGGCTTGGGGCGGGTTTCCGTGGCTGAGACTTCGCCGGTGCGGCGCCGGATTGGGCTGGCACATGCATTGCGCGGCCTGGCGCGGGACCGGACCGGGCTTGCCGTCACACTTCGGCATGTTCCGCATACGGACAGCGGGCTCGCCGGTGTCATCGACAGGGTTGGCAGTGATTTCTTTGACCTGGCGCTGGTGACGCCCGGGGAGGCCCGGCGCGCCTCGCAGGTTCGGCAGGTCGCCACGGTTCCCTTTGAAGCGCTGGGCGCCATCCGGTCATGGAGCGCGGGGGAGCTGTAGCCGCAGGGACCGGAGTTTTTGTCCAGATAATCGGGCTTTTTGGGTGATTTGGGGCGATTATCTGGACAAAGACTCCGGGGCGGGACTAACCGTGCTTGGCTTTGGCTTCCTGGATCATGCGGCTGGCCTCGGCGTAACGCTCTTCGATGTACTGCTCCAGCATTTTCTCTTCGACGCGCCACTGCCCTCGGCCACCTACCTGGATGGCTTTCAGTTCCCCGCTGCGGACCAGGGCATAAGCCGCCGGTGAGTTGATCTGCAGCTGTTCAGCGACATCGGCGAGAGTGAGGAATCTGGGCATGCCTCCATTTTGCCATTGAAGAGGCCATCTGGTGCGGTTATCCACAGTTTGGCGTTGTTTGATGTTTTGACTTTTGTTCCGGGGGCCATGCCGTGACAATGAGGTGTCCGGGCGCAGCCAGCCGCCTGGAACGGAGCTAGGGGGAGAATCGCATGAGCCATGATGCAGCACTCACAGGTGCCAGGCTGAAGCCGCCGTCGTGGAAGGACCCCCGGCTGCTGGTGGGCGTCCTCCTGGTCCTGGCATCCGTGGTGGGAGTGATCTCACTGGTTGGCAGCGCGGACCAGACCACCGAGGTCTACGCGGCCCGGGACTCCATCGCGGTGGGTGAGAAGCTGACCCCGGACAATGTGGTCCGGGCTAAGGTCCGCCTCGGGGAGACCGAACAGCATTACGTCACCGTTGAAGCAGGGCTCCCCGACGGCCTGGTTGCCGTCCAAAGAATCGGCAAGAACCAGTTGGTGCCCAAGGAAAGCCTGGCCACTGTGGACGCACTGGACCGCAAGCCCGTTGCCGTGACCATTGATGAAGCACTTCCACCGCAGGCAGTGGCCGGGACCCGGGTGGATGTCTGGGTTGCCTTGCCGGATGCACGCAACGGTTTCAGCGAGCCGAAGCTCCTGCTGCCCGGCGCGGAAATCGCACAGGTGACCGTGGGTTCCACAGCGCTGGGATCCTCGCGCAACACGGTGCTGATGGTGCTTGTTGCCGACAACCAGATGCCTGCCATTCTCGGCGCGCAGGCGAACCGGGCCAAGATTTCCGTGGTGTGGAACCCGGGCGGCGGGGCCTCATGAGCATCCCTGTGGTCACGGTTGGCGAGGCCCGGGAGGACGTGGTGGGCGGGCTGGAACGGCTTCACGGTCCCGTGACAGTGGTCCGCCGCTGCGCTGAACTGACTGAACTGCTGGCCGCCTGCCAAAGCGGCCTCGCGCGGGCGGCGGTGGTTGCCGACGGCTGTGAGGGCCTGACCGCTTCCCTCGTTGACCGGCTCGGTGCTGTTGGCGTGGCGATCATCGCCCTTACGGATGATGCTGAGGAGGCGGCCAGGCTGCGCGGGATCGGTGTGGCATCAGCGTTGACCGGAGTTGAATCGGCTGCCCTGGCAGGCAGGATTGCCGAGGTAGTCGCCCAGTTGACCGGCACCGCCGGGCCGACCGACACCGCCAAGGCTGCGACGTTCGGGAGCGGGCTGGGGGACACCGGCGCAGCGCTGCGCCAACGTCCCGCCGAGCAGGCGGACGTGCCGCCGGCGTCCGGGGCCGGCAGGATCATTGCCGTGTGGGGTCCTGCCGGCTCCCCGGGCCGGACCTTCGTCGCGGCCAACATCGCCGGGGAATTGGCCGCGGAGGGGAAGTCCGTGCTCTTGGTCGATGCAGACAGCTACGGCGCCAGCATCGCGGCGGTCCTTGGCCTGATGGATGAATCCGCGGGGATCGCGCAGGCGTGCCGGCTCGCGGACCAGGGCCTGCTGGATGCCGAAGCGCTGCTGAAGGTGGCCACCCCGGTCACCACCAAGCTCGGGACGTTCCGGGTGCTGACCGGGATCACGCGGGCGGACCGGTGGACCGAACTGCGGGCAGCAGCCCTGACCCTGGTGCTGGAGCGCGCAAAGGAGGTTGCCGACGTCGTGGTTCTGGACACCGGCTTCTGCCTGGAGGCGGATGAGGAACTCAGCTTCGACACGATGGCCCCGCGCCGGAACGCCGCCACCCTGCGGAGCCTGGAACTGGCTGACACGGTCTTTGCGGTGGGGGCCGCGGATCCGGTGGGAGTTCCCCGGCTGGTCCGTGGCCTCGCGGAGCTCGAGGCGGCAGTACCGCATGTGTCACCTGTGGTGGTGCTGAACAAGGTACGGTCGACGGCGGTGGGAAGGTCTCCCGAGCGCCAGTTGCGGGATGCATGGGAACGGTATGGCCCGGCGTCGGGGATCGAGGCGTTCCTGCCGTCGGACAGCGCCGCGGCTGACGCGGCGCTGCTTGGCGGCTCACTGCTGCTCGAAACGGCACCCGATTCCAAGCTCAGGCGGGCAATCGCGGAATTGGTTTGTGCACCTGTCCAGCGAAAAGTGCGATCCTCTGTATTTTCTTCCACACCGAGGCGTCGGCGAAAGGGTTAGGCTCACCGTAAGAGCTGCAACGGTGCAGCATCAATCTTGTGATGGAGGCGTTTGTCGATGTCGTCTGGATCCAGCGTGGAGGATCAGTCCCTAGCCATTGGAGGCCGGGAGGGATTCCTGGCGGATTACTACCAGCACCTGGCCGAAGAGGATGCGCGGAGCTATTCACCGGAGGTGCTGGCCAACCGGGCGGAAACCCACCGAGGCATAGCCGCCAACCGCCTGCCGGGCCAGGCGAACGTTGCCATCGTCAACGAGGAGGACAGCAGCGTCGTCTATGTCGTCACGGACGATATGCCTTTCCTGGTTGATTCCGTCAACGCCGAACTCGTCCGCCAGAACGCCGCCATCGGGCTGGTCCTGCACCCGCTGTTTGTGGTGACCCGGAACCGGGAAACAGGGCAGCTGGTCAAGGTGGACCGCGTCCCGTCCCACATCGGGATCTCCAGCGGCGACACCGCGGCGATGCCCATGGTGTCCCACCTCATCGCGCAGGGCGAAAATACGTCCCACATGGAGTCGTGGATCGCCGTGGAAATCAACCGCGTCTCCGACACCGCACGGGCGTCGCTGCTGGAGGGCCTGGACCGGATCCTGGGTGACGTGCGCGCCGCCGTCGAGGACTGGCCCAAGATGCGGAACAAGGCCCTGCAGATCGCCGCGAGCCTGGACCAGGTTGCGCACCCGGCCCAGATCGCCGAACTGCGGCAGGCGCAGGATCTGCTGCGCTGGCTCGACGACGGCAACTTCACGTTCCTCGGCTACCGCGAGTATGACCTCGTCACCGTCGACGGTGAAGATGTGCTGGAACTGCGCGAAGACAGCGGACTCGGACTGCTCAGGGCAAAACCGGGCGCCGAGCATCTCCAGCACCTGACCGACGCCGGACGGAAAAAGGCCCGGGAAAAGCGCGCACTGGTGATCACCAAGGCAAACTCACGGTCCACGGTCCACCGCCCCGCCTACCTTGACTACGTCGGCGTGAAGAGCTTCGACGCGGCAGGCAACGTCAACGGCGAGCGCCGCTTCATCGGCCTGTTCGCCACCAGCGCCTATGCCGGATCCGTCCGGAACATCCCGATCGTCCGCGAAAAAGTGGACGCCGTGCTGGACAATGCCGGCTTCCCGCCGGATTCCCACTCCGGCAAGGACCTGCTGGGGATCCTCGAGACATACCCCCGCGACGAGCTGTTCCAGATCGAGACCGCGGACCTGGCGGCCACCGCCACCGGCATCCAGAGGTTGCAGGAGCGGCGGCGGACCCGCCTGTTCCTCCGCCCGGATATTTACGGCCGTTTTATGTCCGCGGTGGTCTACCTTCCGCGTGACCGGTATACCACCAATGTCCGGCTCCGCATCGAGGAGGAACTGCGGTCCACGTTCCAGGCTGAGTCCATCGACTACGAGGCCAGGATGACCGAATCGGCCCTGGCCCGCCTGTTCTTCCGGATCCGCCTGCCCCGGGGCGCCGACGTCAGCCACGTCAATGCCGATGAGCTCGAAAAGCGGCTGGTCCGCGCCGCCCGTTCGTGGAGTGAGGGCATCGCCGAAGTCCTGCGGGAGCGCGGCGCCGATGAGCATGCGAAAGAGCTCGCCGCGATCTGGTCGGAGGCTTTTCCGGCCGGCTACCGGGTGGACTACGAGGTTGAGGACGCGCTGGAGGACATCGCCCGGTTCGAGAAATACGGGGCTGAGGCCGAGCACGCAGCCGGAGCCAGGCAGGAACGGCCGGGCGTCCACGTGTACTTGCCGCGCGGCGCCGGGGAAGTCCTGGAGGAGGATGCCCGCGTCAAGCTGTACATGCTGGAGCCCAAGAGCCTGAGCCAGATCCTGCCGTTCTTCCACAATCTGGGCCTCGAGGTGCTGGATGAGCGGCCCTTTGAGATCGAAACGGCTGACCAGCGGGATTTCTTCCTCTATGACCTCGGCCTGAAGTACCCGGCCGGCATTGATCCGCTGGCTACCGGACAGCTGCTGGCCGACTCGTTCGGTGCCGCCGTCTCCGGTGCGGTTGAATCGGACAGCTTTGACCGGCTGGTACTCCGAGAGGGGATGCACTGGCGCCAGATCACCGTGCTGCGGGCCTATGCCCGGTACATGCGGCAGATGGGGAACACCAACTCCGTGGGGTTCATGGCGGATACGCTGCTCGCCAATCCCGCGGTCACCAAGGCCCTGACTGCCCTGTTCGCGGCCCGCTTCGATCCCGCCCTGGGCGGAACGGAGCGGCTTGCGGCGCAGGAGAAGGTCCGCGGCGAGCTGTCCGCTGCCATCGATGAGGTAGCAACGCTCGACGCCGACCGCGTGCTGCGGACGTTGGCCAACCTGATCGAGGCCACCCTGCGCACCAACTACTACCAGTACAAGCCGCACCTGAGCTTCAAGCTCGATCCTGCCCGGATTGAAGGACTGCCGTTCCCGCGGCCGATGTTCGAGATCTGGGTGTATTCCCCGCGGGTGGAGGGCGTCCACCTCCGGTTCGGCAAGGTGGCCCGCGGCGGCCTGCGCTGGTCCGACCGGCGGGAGGATTTCCGGACCGAGATCCTTGGACTGGTGAAGGCGCAGACGGTCAAGAACGCGGTCATCGTTCCCACCGGCGCCAAGGGCGGCTTCTTCGCCAAGCGGCTGCCCGACCCCACCGCGGACCGTGCGGCGTGGATGGCCGAGGGCATTGAAAGCTACAAGACGTTCATCCGGGGCCTGCTGGACCTCACTGACAACCTCGTCACCGGAGCCGGGGGCGAAACTGTTGTGCCGCCGTCGGACGTTGTCAGGCACGACGACGACGATTCCTACCTCGTGGTGGCGGCGGACAAGGGGACGGCCACGTTCTCGGACATCGCCAACGGGCTGGCCGCGGAATACGGGTTCTGGCTCGGTGACGCGTTCGCCTCCGGCGGTTCGGTGGGCTACGACCACAAGGCCATGGGCATCACCGCACGCGGGGCCTGGGAATCGGTCAAGCGCCACTTCAGCGAGCTTGACGTGGACACCCAGACCCAGCCGTTCACCGTGGTGGGCGTGGGGGACATGTCCGGTGACGTGTTTGGCAACGGCATGCTGCTCTCCCGGCACATCCGGCTGCTGGCAGCGTTCGACCACCGGCACATCTTCCTGGACCCCGCACCGGCTGTGGAATCCTCGTTCGAGGAACGGCGGCGCCTGTTCGAACTGCCGCGGTCCTCGTGGGATGACTACAACAAATCCCTGATCAGTGAAGGCGGCGGCGTGTATGCCCGCCAGGCCAAGTCCATCCCGGTCTCGCCGCAGGTCCGGGCGGCGCTGGGCCTGCCCGAGGCGACCACCGAGCTGAGCCCGCCGGAACTGCTCCGCGCCATTCTGCTGGCTCCCGCCGACCTGCTGTACAACGGCGGGATCGGCACGTATGTCAAGGCCAGCACGGAGACCAACGCCTCCGTGGGTGACAAGGCGAACGACGCCATCCGCGTGGACGGCAAGGACCTGCGGGTCAAGGTGGTGGGTGAAGGCGGGAACCTGGGCATGACCCAGCGCGGGCGCATCGAGGCAGCCCTGCAGGGGGTCATCCTGAACACCGACGCGATCGACAACTCCGCCGGCGTGGACTGCTCGGACCATGAAGTGAACATCAAGATCTTCGTGGACCGGATGGTGGCGGCGGGCAAGCTGACCCCGGAGGAACGGGCAGGCTTCCTCGCGTCCATGACGGATGAGGTGGGCCGGCTGGTCCTTGAGGACAACGTCGATCAGAACATCCTGCTCCTGAACGACCGGATGCGCGTGGCCGAGTGGAGCCCCAGCTATGAGCGGCTGATGGACTGGCTGGAGAAGTCGGCGGACCTGAAGCGTGACCTGGAAGCGCTGCCCAGCACCGAAACCCTGCGCGAGCGGCTCGCCCAGGGCCAGGGGCTGACGTCACCGGAGCTCTCCGTGCTGGCGGCCTACGCGAAGATTGAGCTGGCGTCGGCGCTGCGTGACAGCGACCTCGCTGACGATCCGTGGTTCCGGAGCACGCTGCGCGCGTACTTCCC
>DASSIA010000291.1:0-2959 GCA_035692345.1 Arthrobacter sp.
GACAAACTGGGCAAGAACCTGCTGGAGCGCACCGACCTCGGCGGCCTCACGCCGTCGCCCTCCGCCCTCCCCGGCGCAACGGCCGCGCTGGCTGTCTCCTCCGTGGACGACGCCGAGGACCCGGCCGGGAAGGCCGGCGCCACCGGCTGCGATCCGGGACCCGACGCCGAGTTCGAGAACCTGCTCACCGAAGAAGACCACGTGCCCGCGATCCTCCACGAAGCCACCGCACCCGGCGCCGACAAGAAAGAGTCCGTATGACTTCCGCAACCCCCGCCGCCGGCAACAGCCCCCAGAGCCCCGCAGGCATCACGTACGCCTCTGCCGGTGTTGACGTTGAAGCCGGCGACCGCGCCGTGGAGCTTATGAAGGGTGCCGTGAAAGCCACCCACAACTCCTCCGTCATCGGCGGTGTGGGCGGTTTCGCGGGCCTGTATGACGTCTCGCGGCTGCTGACCTACAAGCGCCCGCTGCTGGCCACGTCCACCGACGGCGTGGGCACCAAGGTTGCCATCGCCCAGGCCATGGACATCCACGACACCATCGGCTTTGACCTGGTGGGCATGGTGGTGGACGACATCGTGGTGGTGGGCGCCGAGCCGCTCTTTATGACCGATTACATCGCCTGCGGCAAGGTTGTCCCCGAACGCATTGCGGACATCGTCCGGGGCATCGCCGCGGCCTGCTCCGTGGCCGGCACGGCCCTGGTGGGCGGCGAAACAGCTGAGCACCCCGGCCTGCTGGGCGAGCACGAATACGATGTCGCCGGTGCCGCCACCGGTGTTGTGGAAGCCTCCGACCTGCTGGGCCCGGACCGCGTCCGCGCCGGCGACGTTGTGATCGGCATGGCTTCCTCCGGCCTGCACTCCAACGGCTACTCGCTGGTCCGCCGCGTCATCAACCACGCCGGCTGGGCACTGGACCGCCAGGTCTCCGAACTCGGCCGCACGCTGGGTGAGGAACTGCTGGAGCCCACCCGCGTCTACGCTGCAGACTGCCTGGACCTGGCCCGTGCGTTCCCCGTCAGCGGCTCCGCCGGAGGTGCAGCCGTGCACGGCTTCAGCCACGTCACCGGCGGCGGCCTGGCCGCCAACCTGGCCCGTGTGCTGCCGCAGGGCCTCGTTGCCACTGTGGACCGCGCCACCTGGGAACTGCCGGCCATCTTCAAACTGGTCTCCTCGCTGGGCAACGTCCCGCTGGCTGACCTGGAGCGCACCCTGAACCTCGGCGTGGGCATGGTGGCCATTGTGTCCGCCGAAGCCGCCGACGCCGCCGTGGCCCGCCTCAACGAGCGCGGCGTGCCGTCCTGGATCATGGGCACCGTCACGGCGGACTCGGATTCCATCCTCAAGTCCGGCCCGGACTACGTCCAGGGCGCCAAGGGCGTCGACGGCGGCGCCGTCCGCTTGGTCAACGCCTACGCCTAAATCCTTCATCTCGATGGTTGACAGTCGCTCTCGGGAGACACTTGATGTCCCACCCCAGAACGCTCTCTCACCTTTGGCGGGTTTTTGACCGATGCTCTGTCACCTTTGGGCCGTTTTGGGCAAACGCTCTATCACTTTCTTTAAGAAAGGGATAGAGCGTTTGGGTTTTGGGGGTTAAAGCTGAGAGAGCGTTGGGCGGTTAGTCAGCGTGACAACGTCACCGCAGTTTTCATGTCAGACCTCCAGCAGGCTGAACACGCCGCCCTGCGGGTCCTTGAGGGTGGCCGTGGAACCGGGCGTCTCGTCGTCGTCCGGCTCCGGCGCAATCAGGATTTCGGCCCCGGCCGCCACGGCCTTCCGCACGGCATCGGCCACGTCGGTGACGCCGAAGTAGATCTGCCACCGGGCAGGAGCCTCGGCCGCGACGATCCCGGCCACCTCCGCGCCGTTCACCATCAGGGTTGAGTACGTGCCGCCGTCGTCCTGGGGATACTCGGTCACCTCGTGGCCGAACAACTGCTGGAAAAACCCGACGGCGGCCTGCGGCTCGGGCGTCAGCAGTTCCGTCCAGGAAAGCGCGCCGGCCTCGTTGTACCGGCCGGACCCGGTGTGCGTCCCGGGCTGCCACACGCCGGTGGTTCCGCCGCCGGGAGGATCCACAAACACCATCACGCCGGCGTCCGCCTCTTCCTCAGGTCCGAACTGCACTGTGCCGCCCGCGTGTGGCACTTCTTCCGCCAGCGCGCCGGCGTCCTCCGCGGCGAAGTAGACGTTCCACTGGGCGTCGGCGCCCAACGACTCCTGGTACGGGCTCTGCGGCGCCACGACGGCCACCAGGTCCTCGCCCACGAAGGCCTGGGCGTAGCTGCGTCCGTCGGGCGTGGGCAGGTCCTTGAACGTCCAGCCGAACACCGAAGCGGAGAAGGCCTTCGCCGCTTCCACGTCCCGGGTCTGGACGTCAGCCCAGCACGGTTCGCCATGGCGGTAGGTGGGGGATGAGGAGTTTCCTGGCATGGGAGGTCCTTTCGCGGCGGCAGATCGCATCAACGCCTCCAGTCAACACCAAAAAACCCGCCGCCTGCACCGGGTTCCGGCGCAGGCAACGGGCCTGATAACTGAGGCCAGCACCACGGGTCCGCTTGGGATCCTGAGGTGCTGAAAAGAAGCGCTGTACTCGCGAACAAATGCGGCGTCCGAATGTACTGCGGCGTCACGGCCGGCCACCTTGCGGCGGAACGGCCTGCGACAACTAGCCGATCCGACGGGTGTCTACCTCGTCCTCGTCTTCTTCCAAATCGTCCGCGTACTTATCCACATAAGCCGAATAGTCCGGTTCAACCGGCTCATTCGCGAAATGGCTCGTGGCACGACCTTCAGGACCCTTGAGCTCACGCTGGAGGGCCGAATAGTCAGTGTTCGGGGAATAGTACTTAATATCCCGAGCCTGCTTGGTAGCTTTTGCCTTTTGACGGCCGCGCCCCATGGCGTGACCCCCTTTTGTACTCGGACCGGAGGTGGTCACCTTGGCTATC
>DASSIA010000292.1:0-2195 GCA_035692345.1 Arthrobacter sp.
AGACAGCTCAGTGGTTTCGGTCACGAAGGATCCTTCCCCCTCGACGGCGTCCAGACTGGGAGCTGGACGCGATGATTTTGATCTGGACTGCAGTTCAGATCTGCAGCCGACATTTTCGGTCTTGCCGGTTGGATTTCGGCCAGCAGGGCCGGATACTGATTCACCTCACGCACCGATTAATGGCGGGGCGCCGGGCTGACGGTTCAGGGGCAGACAATTCAAGCTGCAGATTCCTGCGACAGACCAAGCAGGTGGCACCGGCAAATATTGCGCAGTAGGTGACCATTTAACAACTGAATGCAGCTGCAGATCAGATAGGCGGAATCACCGCCGGTGCAAATCCACCTTAGCACCTTCGACGTCCACTGCCAGCTTCAGCACGCGCCAGCCGATGTCCGGCGTGTTGGCCGCCGTAAATGTCCCGATCATCGTGAGCACATCGGCTGCTTCCGCTTCGCCGTTGGCGAGGACCAGGACAGTGGGTCCGGCACCTGAAACCACCGCTGCGTGGCCCGCGTTGCGAAGTGCCCTGATGAGGGCGGCGCTGGGGCGCATGGCTTCGGCCCGGTAGCTCTGGTGCAGGTAGTCCTCGGTGCCTGCGTGCAGGAACTCGGGATTCTGGGTCAGCGCGTGGATCAGCAGCGCGGCCCGGCCGGAGTTCATGGCCGCGGCATGATGGCCCACTGACGCCGGCAGCAGGGCGCGTGCGGCTTCGGTGGACAATTCATAATCGGGGACAGCCACGATCGGGATTACCGAACCGGCGACGGTGGCGCGGGTGCTGCTGTACCGGTCACTGTCCTGCCATGACAGCGCCAGTCCGCCGAAAATAGCCGGCGCGACGTTGTCCGGGTGGCCTTCCATCTCGCTGGTCAGCTGCAGGATCCAGTCCCGCCCGCGCTGTGCTGTTTCCGGCACCATCGCGTTCGCGGCCGAGACGGCCGCCACCACGGCCGAGGCGGACGACCCCAGGCCGCGGCCGTGGGGGTTGACGTTCGTCGCCGTAATCCTGAGACCGCCGTGCCGGTAGCCGAGCCGGGAAAAAGCAGCCTCCATCGCCCGGACCACCAGATGGCTGGCATCGCGCGGCAGCGTGTCCGCGCCTTCACCGCTGAGCTCGAACACGAGTTCGTCGGTTTCGAGGCTCTCCACCGTCAGGGTGTCGTGCAGTGCCAGGGCCAGGCCCAGGCTGTCATATCCCGGACCGAGGTTGGCACTGGTGGCCGGGACCCTGACGGTGACGCGCTGACCCGCCTCGACGACGGGCAGGTCAACGGTGGTGGGCGAGGTGGTTTCCACGGCTACTTTTCTTCCAGTCCCAGCTCAGCTGCCACGGTCACAACGTCGTTGGAGACCTTGACGGGCTGCACTTCGCTGCCGTCCTCGGTCCGCAGGGCCCACTGGGGATCCTTGAGGCCGTGGCCGGTGACGGTGATAACGATCGTCTTGCCGGTGGGAACTTCACCGGCGGCGTGCTTCTTGAGCAGGCCTGCCACACCGGCGGCGGAGCCAGGCTCCACAAAAACACCTTCGCGGGCGGACAGCCAGCGGTGGGCATCCAGGATCTGCTCGTCCGTTACCGCGTCAATGAATCCACCGGACTCGTCACGGGCGGCAATTGCACCGTCCCAGGATGCGGGGTTGCCGATCCGGATGGCCGTCGCGATGGTGTCCGGCTCGGTGATGGGGTGCCCCGCCACGAACGGTGCCGCGCCGGCGGCCTGGAAACCCCACATCTGGGGGGTCTTGGTGGACACCGCAGGCAAGGTTCCGGCGGTCTCGGATTCGAACGGTGCCGAGTACTCCTTGTAGCCCTTCCAGTACGCGGTGATGTTGCCGGCGTTGCCCACGGGCAGGATGTGGATGTCCGGAGCATCGCCGAGCGAGTCGACAATCTCAAACGCGCCGGTCTTCTGGCCCTGGATGCGGGCGGGGTTGACGGAGTTAACCAGGAACACCGGGTAGGACTCCCCCAGTTTCCGTGCAATGTCGAGGCAGTTATCGAAGTTGCCGTCCACCTGCAGCAGCGTGGCGCCGTGCGCGATGGCCTGGCTGAGCTTGCCCATGGAGATCTTGCCCTCGGGCACCAGCACGGCGCATTTCAGTCCGGCGGCCGTGGCATAAGCCGCGGCGGACGCTGAGGTGTTTCCGGTGGACGCGCACACTACGGCCTTGGCGCCGGATGCAACGGCGGC
>DASSIA010000293.1:0-5283 GCA_035692345.1 Arthrobacter sp.
AGTCACCCTCATTGATGCCTTCGAAGCTGTCGGTGCCTGCGCAGCGGGCAAGATGAGCCTCGGCGACCTGGAGCGCATCGAAAAGGCCATCTGCCCGGGTGAAGGCGCCTGCGGCGGCATGTACACGGCCAACACCATGGCCTGCATCGGCGAAGCGCTGGGCATGTCACTGCCGGGCTCCGCCGCTCCGCCTTCGGCAGACCGCCGTCGTGATGAATTTGCCCGCAAGTCCGGCGAAGCAGTGGTGAACCTGCTCCGCCTCGGCATCACCGCGCGGGACATCATGACCAAGAAAGCGTTCGAAAACGCCATCGCCGTCACCATGGCCTTCGGTGGTTCCACCAACGCCGTCCTGCACCTGCTGGCCATTGCCCGTGAAGCAGAGGTTGAGCTGAACCTGGAGGACTTCAACCGCATCGGCGACAAGATCCCGCACCTGGGTGACCTGAAGCCCTTCGGCCGCTACGTGATGACGGACGTCGACAAGATCGGCGGCGTGCCGGTCATCATGCGCGCACTGCTCGACGCCGGCCTGCTGCACGGTGACTGCCTCACCGTCACCGGCAAGACCGTCGCGGAAAACCTCGCCGCGATCAACCCGCCGGACCTGGACGGCAAGATCCTGCGTGCCCTGGACAACCCCATCCACAAGACCGGCGGCATCACCATCCTGCACGGATCGATGGCACCCGAGGGCGCCGTCGTCAAGAGCGCCGGCTTCGACGCCGACGTCTTCGAAGGCACCGCCCGCGTATTCGAACGCGAGCAGGGCGCCCTGGACGCCCTCGACAAGGGCCTGATCAAGGCCGGCGACGTTGTGGTGATCCGGTACGAAGGTCCCAAGGGCGGCCCCGGGATGCGCGAAATGCTCGCCATTACCGGCGCCATCAAGGGCGCCGGACTTGGCAAGGACGTCCTGCTGCTGACGGACGGCCGCTTCTCCGGCGGAACCACCGGCCTGTGCATCGGCCATGTGGCACCGGAAGCCGTCGACGGCGGCCCCATCGCCTTTGTCAAGGACGGCGACAGGATCCGTGTGGACATCGCCGCGCGCAGCTTCGACCTCCTGGTTGACGAGGCCGAGCTCGAGGCCCGCAAAGCGGGCTGGGAGCCGCTCCCGGCCCGCTACACCAAAGGAGTGCTCGCCAAGTACGCCAAGCTGGTTCACAGCGCAAGTACGGGCGCCTACACCGGCTGATTGAGTTGCCCGGGACTCCACCCGGGACATGCCCGCCGGAGGCGGCAGGGCTTAATAAGGTTGACCCGAGGGGCCCCGGGCTGACGGCGACCGCGCCGGAAGTTTGGGGGAGGGTCATCCGGTGGACAATGGTGTCCACATGGTGAGATCGCGTTGTGCGTCGTTGACACGCTTCTCGCCAGAGGGAAAACTGAACGCATGATCGCATTCGTTACCGCCGGCGCCGTCGTCGTCCTTACCAAGCGCGTGGCTACTTAGCCCGACTGGTAACGAACCGTCACGCGCAACCCCTCGAAAAGCCGCCAGGCTGAGGGGTTTTTTTATTTCCCGTATTTCCAAGTACACAGATGATCCACAAGGAAGAGTCCGATGAGCAAAGGATCGCCGATCAGCCCCTCGCTGATGGCTACAAAGTCCGCTGGAGCCCCCAAGGCTCCGGAACGCGCCGACCGAACGGCTGACCACGCCGTCGTCGTCGCTGATCTTGCCGCTGTCTCTCCTGTCCTTGGGCCGAACAACGTTGTACCCCCAACGGTGATGACCGGCTCAGAAGCTATTGTCCGCTCGCTCGAAGAACTCGGCGTCGACGATATTTTTGGTTTGCCTGGTGGCGCGATCCTGCCTACCTATGACCCCTTGATGGCCTCCAGGATGAATCACATCCTGGTCCGTCACGAACAGGGAGCCGGCCACGCCGCGCAAGGCTATGCCATGGTTACCGGCCGGGTGGGCGTATGTATCGCCACCTCGGGCCCCGGTGCCACCAACCTCGTTACCGCCATCATGGATGCCCACATGGATTCCGTGCCCCTGGTGGCCATCACCGGCCAGGTATCCAGCGGTGTAATCGGCACCGACGCATTCCAGGAAGCCGATATTGTTGGCATCACCATGCCGATCACCAAGCATTCGTTCCTGGTGACCGACGCCAACGACATCCCGCATGTCATGGCGGAGGCCTTCCATCTGGCCTCCACCGGACGTCCCGGGCCGGTCCTCGTGGACATCGCCAAGGACGCCCAGCAGGGTCAGATGACCTTCTCCTGGCCGCCGAAAATCGACCTCCCCGGTTACCGCCCGGTGACACGCGGGCACAACAAGCAGGTCCGCGAGGCGGCCAAGCTGATCGCTGCGGCCACCAAGCCGGTGCTCTACGTGGGCGGCGGCGTGGTGAAGGCCCATGCCTCCGCGGAACTCCGCGAGCTGGCTGAACTGACCGGCGCCCCGGTAGTCACCACCCTGATGGCACGCGGCGTCTTCCCCGATTCCCACCCGCAGCACGTGGGCATGCCGGGCATGCACGGCACCGTTTCTGCCGTGACGGCTCTGCAGCAGTCCGATCTGCTCATCACGCTCGGAGCCCGCTTCGATGACCGTGTGACAGGCATCCTGAAGTCCTTCGCGCCGAACGCCAAGGTGATCCACGCGGATATTGATCCCGCTGAAATCTCCAAGAACCGCACCGCCGACGTGCCCATCGTGGGATCCGTCAAGGAAATCATCCCCGAACTGACCGAAGCGGTCCGCTCACAGTTTGAATCCGCCGGCACACCGGACCTGACCACGTGGTGGGCGTTCCTTAACAACCTTAAGGAAACCTATCCGCTGGGCTGGACCGAGCCGGAGGACGGGCTCAGCGCCCCGCAGCGCGTCATCGAACGCATCGGCGCATTGACCGGCCCCGAAGGCATCTACGTTGCCGGCGTTGGCCAGCACCAGATGTGGGCGGCGCAGTTCATCAAGTACGAGCGCCCGCACGCCTGGCTGAACTCAGGCGGCGCCGGCACCATGGGCTATGCCGTACCGGCTGCCATGGGCGCCAAGGTGGGGGAGCCGGACCGCGTGGTCTGGGCCATCGACGGCGACGGCTGCTTCCAGATGACCAACCAGGAACTGGCCACCTGCGCCATCAACAAGATCCCCATCAAGGTTGCCATCATCAACAACTCCTCGCTGGGCATGGTCCGCCAGTGGCAGACCCTGTTCTATGAGGGCCGCTACTCCAACACGGACCTGAACACCGGCCACGAGACCGTCCGGATCCCGGACTTCGTCAAGCTGGCCGATGCTTACGGCTGCGCTTCCTTCCGCTGCGAGCGGGACGAGGATATAGATGCCACCATCCAGAAGGCCCTCGAAATCAATGACCGCCCCGTGGTCATCGACTTCGTGGTGAGCCCCGACTCCATGGTGTGGCCGATGGTGCCCGCCGGCGTGAGCAACGACCAGATCCAGGTTGCCCGCAACATGACCCCGGAATGGGAAGAGGAGGACTGAACATGACCCGCCATACACTGTCCGTTCTGGTTGAAGACAAGCCCGGTGTACTGACCCGCGTCGCGAGCCTCTTCGCCCGGCGCGCCTTTAACATCAACTCCCTGGCTGTGGGCCCGACGGAAGTTCCGGGCATGTCCCGGATGACCGTCGTCGTCGACGCCGACGGTGACCTGATTGAACAGGTCACCAAACAGCTCAACAAGCTGGTCAACGTGATTAAGATTGTTGAGCTGACCTCCGAATCTTCCGTGCAGCGTGACCACATCCTGGTCAAGGTACGTGCGGATGCCGCAACTCGTCTGCAGGTGACCCAGGCTGCAGACCTGTTCCGTGCTTCAGTGGTTGACGTCTCCACAGACTCCGTGGTCATTGAAGCGACAGGCCATCCCGAAAAGCTCACGGCGCTGCTTTCAGTGCTGGAGCCCTTCGGCATCCGCGAAATTGTGCAGTCCGGCACCCTGGCCGTTGGACGGGGATCCCGCTCCATGAGTGACAGGGCTTTGCGCAGCGCTTAGCAAGACGGAGCTCAGCTCCACCGCGGCGCATTGCCCGTGCAGTACCGCAAGACCACAGACTATTTACCCAGTGAAAACACTCAAGAGGAGTTACCCAAGTGACTGAAATGTTCTACGACGACGACGCCGACCTGTCGATCATCCAGGGTCGCAAGGTTGCCATTGTTGGCTATGGCTCCCAGGGCCACGCCCACGCGCTGAACCTGCGCGACTCGGGCGTCGAAGTTGTCATCGCCCTCAAGGAAGGCTCGAAGTCGATCGCCAAGGCTGAAGAGGCCGGCTTCAAGGCCCTCAGCGTTGCAGACGCCGCCGAATGGGCTGACGTCATCATGATCCTGGCACCGGACCAGCACCAGCGCGCCATCTACACCGAGTCCATCAAGGACAAACTGACCCCCGGCAAGGCACTCGCCTTCGCCCACGGCTTCAACATCCGCTTCGGCTACATCGAGGCACCGGAGGGCGTTGACGTCATCCTGATCGCCCCGAAGGCTCCGGGCCACACCGTGCGCCGCGAATTCGAAGCAGGCCGTGGCATCCCGGACATCATCGCCGTGGAGCAGGACGCCTCCGGCGCAGCCTGGGACCTGGCCAAGTCCTACGCCAAGGCCATCGGCGGCACCCGCGCCGGCGTCATCAAGACCACGTTCACCGAAGAGACCGAATCCGACCTCTTCGGCGAGCAGGCAGTCCTGTGCGGCGGTGTGTCCCAGCTGGTCCAGTACGGCTTCGAGACCCTGACCGAAGCCGGCTACCAGCCGGAGATCGCCTACTTCGAGGTGCTTCACGAGCTCAAGCTCATCGTTGACCTCATGTGGGAAGGCGGCATCGCCAAGCAGCGCTGGAGCGTTTCCGACACCGCAGAATACGGCGACTACGTCTCCGGCCCGCGCGTCATCACCCCTGCGGTGAAGGAAAACATGCAGGCTGTCCTCGCCGACATCCAGTCCGGTGCGTTCGCCAAGCGCTTCATTGAGGACCAGGACAACGGCGGCGTCGAATTCAAGGCGCTGCGTGCCAAGGCTGAGCAGCACCCGATCGAGGCTGTTGGCCGCGAGCTGCGCTCCCTGTTCGCCTGGCAGCAGACGGACGAGGACTACGTAGACGGCTCCGCAGCCCGCTAAGTCTGCCCTTCCGGCGCCATTCACCGTGCAACAGTGAGGCCGGGCTCACACTTAACAATGTGAGCCCGGCCTTTCCGTCAGCCTAGACTTGTTCCATCCCAAGGACTGCAACGCAGAGGATCAGCCGTGTCAAAACCCGTAGTACTGCTCGCCGAAGAACTTTCGCCCG
>DASSIA010000294.1:0-2087 GCA_035692345.1 Arthrobacter sp.
GTGCCCGGCGACGAAGGTGAGGATCCCCGAAGCTTGCGTTCAGGGAGCGGCGGTCCATCTTGGGTGGCGCCTGTAGTGGTGAACTGCGATGTCATGCGGATCACTCTAATGTGTGATCTGAATAACGGCAATGCATTTTACGTAAATCATTAAATGCCGCTTACTTGAGCGCTCCACCGGGCGCCTGTGGCGGCTATGATGCTCGTATGCCTGAGCTCATCGAAATCGGATCCACCGAGCGACAACTCGTTGAAGTCCTGCTGGCAGGTGGGCCCTCCACGCGGCTTGCGCTGCAGCGCCGCCTGGGGGTTTCGCGTCCCACGCTGTCCGGTGCGGTAACGCGGCTGATCGAGCGGGGTCTGCTGGAAGAAACCGGGATGGCCGCTTACGGCCAGGGCCGCAACGGGCGTCCGCAGGCGCTGCTGGCCCCCAGGCGGAGCGCCGGCGCTGCGCTGGGTATCGAGCTGGGGCTGGCGCGGGTTGCTGTTACGGTGGTGGCTGTTGACGGCACGGTCCACGCCCAGAAACTCACGGCTGTGGATGGCAGCCTTTCCCTGCAGCGGCGCCTCGGTGTGGCACTGCAGTCCGTCCGGACGCTCATCGCCTCCAAGATCCTCAATCCGCACTCCGTCCTGGGTGTCGGAGTGGGCCTGGCGGGGCGCCATCTGCCCTCCCCCGTGGAGGGGGAAGCGAAGGGCGCCGAGCCGGAGGGCCTCAGTTTCGACAAGCTCCGGGCGCTTGTCCCAGCCCCGGTCCTCTGGGACAACAACACCCGGCTCGCGGCAATCCGACATCTGGGCGAACTGTCCGCAGGGCTCCCCAGTGCCGGGCTCTTGTATGTAGTGCTGTCCACGGGCGTCAGCGCCGGCATTGTCGAGGGTGTATCGACTTTCCGGGGCGGCCACGGCACTGCGGGCGAACTGGGTCATGTGTGCGTGGACCCTGCGGGGCCGGTCTGCTGGTGCGGCTCGCGAGGGTGCCTTGAGGCATGCATCGGGGTGGGCGCGGTCATTGAACGGGCGCAGGCGGCAGGGCTTCGAATCGACGACATCGCCGGACTCGCAGCATTGGCCGCCGGCGGCGCGTCCGGCGCCTTGGATCTTGTCGCCGACGTTGGCCGCACCCTGGGAATCGCACTCAGCGGAGCGTCCATGTTGATCGATCCGCGCCGCATCGTGCTCAGCGGGCGGCTGGCCGGCCTGGGTGGGCCGATGCTCGCGGCGGCCGAGGCTGAGATCCAGGCGCGACGCCGCGCGGTCGGTCTTCCCTGCCCTGAAATGGTGCTGCATGAGGGGTCCGAGTTCGACTCAAGCCATGGTGCGGCCATCAGCGCACTGCACCGCTGGGGCGCGGACTTCATGTTCCATGGCTCGTAGGGCGCGGGCGCCGGGCCCGACATCAATTTATGTAATAGTCATTGACTTTAATCAAAAGCCACCCCAGCTTTAGGGATCATCGCCCCGGGTGCTTCCCCTGGCGCCTGGCGGCCCTGACCGCCGCCTGCGCGTTGGCTCTCGCAACACAGGGGGCCTGCCCTGCGTGCGTGGACGTTCCACAGCACGCAGGGCAGGCCCCGCAGCTTCCTCGGAGCGCCGTTCTTAGAGCACGGTGAACCTCAGCACCAGGGCGTGTTCCGGGTTGAGGTTGGGCATGGAGAGGCCCACTTCGGCCAGGAACCGGCCACCGGCAACCGCCCCCGCGGCCAGCCAGGCCGGCGGCCGTACCTGCGTGAACGTGTGGGCGTAATCAGCGTCACCGGGCGCCGGGAAGACGGCTTCCACCCGGTAGTTCCGGTCAGGTTCCAGCGCGGGGATGGTGATCCGGCCGGTCTGTTCCGCGAACGCGGTACCCGTACTGACCAAGGCAAACAGGGCCGCCGTCGTGCCCGGTAGGACCGTGCCCTCAGCAGAACCGGGGGCAACCACGCCGTGCAGCATCAGGGAATCGCCGGGGACGTCCGCGCGGACCATCCGGCCGCTGTGGATGAGTCCCCGGTGCTCCTTGTAGAGGCCGATGAAACGTTTGAGTTCCTCACGCTCGGCGCCCTTCAGTTGCCGGACGTCCCATTCCATCCCGAAGTGGCCGAA
>DASSIA010000295.1:0-6997 GCA_035692345.1 Arthrobacter sp.
ACGATCAGGCCGCCGGCGGTGGAGGGGGTGTTGCCCTGGAACGCTTCCTCGGTGCTGAGTTCTGTGCGGATTTCCTGGCCGATACGGGCGCGGACGAACGGCGGACCCACGCGGTAGAGGAGCTTCTTACCGCGGCGTTCGGCTTCTTCCAGGCCAAGGGAGAGGGCGCGGAGATCGTTCTCGGTGACGATGTCCGCGACGATCGGCCTGGAGTTGGTGGCGCCGTCCAGGGCGTCTGCGATGGCCTTGGCGCTGACAGCCGGGTCGCCGTCGGTACCATCGCTGGACGCTCCCGCGCGGATGATGTCCAGGTCCAGGACGATCACATCGCTGGCGGGGAACCTGCCCTGCGACTTCTCCTCCACATATTTGGCCATCTCGGAGTTGGCGAAGCCGAAGCTGGCGTCCTTGGCGAATTCGGTCTTGGAGACCGGGGTTAGCGTGCCGGCGTCGGCCCCGGTGCCACGCATGTAGTGCACGCCGCCGATGGTGACGCGGCCGGCGTCGGGGAAAGCCGGCACCAGCACAACACCGTCGGTGCTTTCGCCGGTGACGGCCTCAACGGTGGCGGCGATGACGTCCGGCTCCAGCGGGTAGTGGCCGCGGAGCGTGGAGTCGCTGCGGCTCACGAAACCCAGCCGGAGGCTTGAACCGGCGCCGGTATCTGCGGATCCGGCGGCAGCCAGCGCATTCCGGACCACTTCCCCGTTCCGGGCCGCAGCCTCCGCGGGGTCCAGGCTCCGGGTGTTTGTCAGCACGTAGACGGCAGGCTTGCAGTTGCTTTGCACGATGTGCCTAAAGGCCCAGACGAAGTCCTCCACGTCCCAGCGGGTGAGCACGGGCAGATCCGCAACGGACTGCGTTCCGGTGGGGTCGTCGTCGAGCACTACCAGCATGCGGAGTGTTTCCGCGCTGGACGCGGCGACGGCGTCGGCAACCAGGCGGGCGGGAATCCTGACTTCGGCCGGGAAGGCGGCCAGGATGTCTGCTTCAAGCGTCACAATGCACTCCGTTGTGTGGAAATCAAAGTTTTAGGGTAACTGTAAGATGTCTGACATCTAACATTTCAAATAGTGTGGCACAGGCCATAGAAACGCGCAAGTAGACTTGTCAGACATATCTGGCGACGGCGGCAAGGGGGACATATGGCACGGAAATCACTGGTGGGCGTTGTCGCAGACGAACTCCTGGACCGGATCATTGCCGGGGATTTTCCGCCCGGATCCAGCGTGCCCGGGGAGCTTGAACTCAGCGCCAGGCATGAGGTGAGCCGGATGACCGTGCGCGAGGCCATGAAAACCCTGGAAGCGCAGCGGATCCTCAGCGTGGAACGCGGCCGCGGGACGTTCGTGAACCCGTTGAACCGCTGGGCCTCGCTGGAAGCGGTCCTGCGTGCCGCATCCGAGGGCCAGAACGAAGCGGCCGCTTCCGTCCAACTCATTGAGCTCCGCAGGATGCTCGAGACCGGCGCCTGCGAACTAGCGGCCGCCCGGATCAGCGACGCAGACATCCAGAGGCTCTTCGGCTATGTCGCCCAGATGCGGGCCGCCCATGGGATCCATGACGTGGCCGCCTTTGTGGCAGCTGATCTTGCTTTCCACGACCTGATTCTGCGCGCTTCGGAGAACGTGTTTGTGGCAGTCCTCTTTGAACCGCTGCACCGGGTGCTGGAAAAACGCCGGGCCGAGACATCCGCGGTGCCCACCATCCAGGAACACGCCATCGGCCACCACCAGAACATTGCCGAGGCGCTGGAATCCCGCAACCCGGGCCGGTCGCGGGAAGCCATGGACCTGCACATGCAACAGACCCTTGACGACCTCAGGAACCTGGTCCTCGAAGCTCCCTAGTTCCCCCACAGCCCAGGAGTTTTTGTCCAGATAAAGGCATTTAAAGGCCACAAAAGCCCCGATATCTGGACAAAAACTCAAAGTGGCAAGGTCTGGCCACGCCCGGGAAGTGCCACTAGTGTTCAAGGACGGCCCGCAACCGGGAATCGAAGGCGATCACGAGGAGCGAAGTTGTCCAACCACACGTACAGCATTACTGAAATTGTCGGCACCTCCGAAGAGGGTGTGGACGCGGCAGTCCGGAACGGGATCGCGGAGGCCTCCAAGACCTTGCGCAACCTTGACTGGTTCGAAGTAAAAGAGATCCGCGGCCATCTCAAAGATGGCCAGGTTGCCGACTGGCAGGTGCGGGTCAAGCTTGGTTTCCGGCACGAAGGCTGACCCTGCCTCCAACCAACCTGTCCAAGACCTAAAAGTGATGGCCGCGCCTTCCCGGCGCGGTCATCACTCTTTCGAGGACTGACTATCGGCGCGAAAGTACATAGGCTCGTACCGGAGCAATTCCCGAAATCGGTTTCCAGCCGGACATCCCGCGCCCGGAACCGCCCACCAGCACTACGAGGAGTCCCCCATGTCAGAAATCCTGCTGAACAACGGCGTCACCATTCCCCAGCTCGGCTTCGGCGTTTTCCAGGTCCCGCCGGAGGACACCCAGCGGATCGTCGAGGATGCCCTCGCCGCGGGCTACCGCCACATCGACACCGCGGCCGGATACCGCAACGAAGCAGGAGTGGGAGCTGCCATCGCTGCTTCGGGCATTCCGCGCGAGGAAATCTTCGTTACCACCAAGCTCCGCAACGGCGATCAGGGCCGGGCCCGGGACGCATTCCAGGACAGCCGCGAGGCACTGGGTCTTGACGTCGTGGACCTCTACCTCATCCACTGGCCGGTTCCGTCGCAGGGGCTCTTCGTCCAGGCATGGAAGGAGCTGGAGAACCTGTACGCCGCCAAGGAGATCCGTGCGATCGGCGTCTCCAACTTCCTCGCCGACCACCTGGACATCCTGCTCGAATCCACGGACGTAGTTCCCGCCGTGAACCAGATCGAGCTGCACCCCAGCTACCAGCAGGCCGAACTGGCCGCCAAGAGCCGCTCCCTCGGGATTGCGGTGGAGGCCTACAGCCCGCTTGGACAGGGCGGGGACCTCAACGGAAACGCCGTCACCGCCATCGCGCACGCCCACGGCGCCACCACCGCCCAGGTGGTCCTTGCCTGGCACCTTGCCGCAGGCACCATCGCCATCCCCAAGTCCGTTGATTCGGCCCGGATGCGGGAGAACTTCGCGGCCTCATCCCTGATGCTGAGCGACGACGAACTCGCCTCAATCACCGCCCTGGAGCGGGGAGCGCGCATCGGTGCCGATCCCGCCGTCGCCGCTTTCACGCAGCTGTAGAACGGTTGCTGACAGGCTCAACCACCGAAAGGACCCCACAGTGCAGTACACCCACCTCGGCCGTTCGGGCCTGCGAGTTTCCCGCCTCTGCCTGGGCACCATGAACTTCGGCCCGCACACTGACGAAGCCGACGCGCACGCCATCTTGGATTCCGCCCTGGACGCGGGCATTAACTTCATCGATACAGCCAACGTCTACGGTGGGAGCGGGCACCGCGGCTGGACTGAGGAGATCATTGGCCGCTGGTTCGCCCAGGGTGGCGACCGCCGGGAACGGACCGTCCTGGCAACCAAGCTGTACGGCATCATGACGGACCGCCCCAATGAGTCCAAGTTGTCCGCGTTGAACATCCGCCGGGCCCTGGACGCCAGCCTCAAACGCCTGCAGACGGACTACATCGACGTCTACCAGTTTCATCACATCGACAGGGACACACCCTGGGACGAGATCTGGCAGGCCATCGAAGTTGCCGTCCAGCAGGGCAAGATTCTCTACTCCGGCAGCAGCAATTTCGCGGGGTGGCATGTTGCCCAGGCCCAGGAAGCCGCGCGGCGCCGGAACTACACAGGGCTGGTCAGCGAGCAGTCCATCTACAACCTGTTCCGCCGGGAGGTGGAACTTGAGGTCATCCCGGCCGCGCAGCAGTACGGCCTGGGGCTGATTCCATGGTCCCCGCTCCAGGGCGGGCTCCTGGGCGGCGTGCTGAAAAAGGAACGCGCCGGGGTCCGGCGCAGCGAAGGGCGCGCCGCTGAGACGCTCTCGAAGCACCGGGACCAGATCCAGCAATTCGAGGATTTTGCCGACGTCCTGGGCCACGAACCCGGCGACGTCGCCCTCGCCTGGCTGCTCCACCAGCCTGCGGTCACCGCACCGATCGTCGGCCCTCGCACGCAGGAACAGCTCGACGCCGGCATCCGCGCCCTGGAGGTCACGCTCGACGCCGACGCCCTCAAGCGGCTCGACGACATTTTCCCGGGGCACCGTCCGGCACCGGAGGACTACGCCTGGTGAACCCATAGGCATCGAATCCGGTGCCGGAAGGGCGGAGGTGCATGCTGGCATCAGCAACTCGTACCCGAAGACGTGCTGCGCTGGGAGCCCAGAGAAGAGGAAGACGCGACGGCTGATTGGGGGCAGACTGTTGAAATGACTCTCTCACCGCTCATCACGCTCAACGACGGCCACGGCATCCCGCAGTTGGGGCTCGGCACCTGGCCGCTGGACGACGAACAGGTGGCTGCCGCCGTCGTACATGCCGTGGAAGCCGGATACCGGCACATCGATACAGCAGTGAAATACGGTAATGAGGCAGGTGTTGGGAACGGCATCCGCGCCAGCGCGGTGGACCGGAGCAAGATCTTCGTCACCACCAAACTGGATGGCGAATTCCAGGGCCAGGACCGCGCTGTCGCGGGGCTGGAGGGGTCGCTCACCCGCATGGGGCTGGACTACGTGGACCTGTTGCTGATCCACTGGCCGCTCCCTGCGCGTGACGAATTCGTCTCCACCTGGAAGACGTTTGAACGGCTGCAGGCCGACGGCAAAGTCCGGTCGATCGGAGTCTCCAACTTCAAGCCGGCCCACCTTGAGCGGCTGTTGGCCGAAACCAGCGTAGTGCCGGCCGTCAACCAGATCCAGTTAAGCCCGGCGATCACACGCGTAGCCGCACGCGAGTTCAACGCCCGGCACGGAATTGTCACCGAAGCGTACAGTCCGTTGGGCGGCTCCGGGGCCAGCCTGCTCCACGCGCCCCTGCTTGCCCAACTCGGCGAAAAGTACGACAAAACGCCGGCCCAATTGGTACTCCGCTGGCATATTCAGCAGGGACTTGTTGTCATCCCCAAATCGGGCAATCCCGAGCGCATGAGGGAGAACATGGACATCTTCGACTTTGCTCTGGACGCGCAGGATCTCGCGGAACTTGCCATCCTCGATGAGGGTCCGGATGCCGGAAACGATTCGGACGCTACAGGTCACTAAGAGGGCCCCGGAAAACCGAATCGCGCAGATCAAGAGTGGCGAAATTAAAGTAAGCATGATTAGTATTAGGCGGAGGGATGAAGCGTACCGGGATCCGGGACCTCCCTGACGAAGGAAGAAGGAACGACAAAATGGGTTTCTTTGCATTTCTGATTCTTGGCCTTATTGCCGGCGCGATCGCCAAGGCGATCCTTCCGGGCAGGCAGGGTGGCGGATGGATCATCACCCTTATCCTGGGCGTCGTCGGCGCATTCCTCGGCGGCTGGCTCGGTGGGCTGATCTTCAACGCGCCGCTGCAGGATTTCTTCTCGCTGCAGACCTGGTTGCTCGCGATCGTCGGCTCGCTGATCGTGCTGCTGGTTTATGGCATGGTCACGAAGCGGAGCGTCCGGAGCTAATCCGACTATAGGTGTCTGACGGCCGGCCCCGGGTCTTCCCGGGGCCGGTTTTCTTTCCGGGCCACTCGGCTCGGGGGTTGACACCCACTCAACGGGCAGGAGTTCATCATGAAATCGAAACTTCTTTTGGGCATTGG
This sequence comes from Arthrobacter sp., assembly GCA_035692345.1. Lineage (GTDB taxonomy): Bacteria > Actinomycetota > Actinomycetes > Actinomycetales > Micrococcaceae > Arthrobacter. Next base: position 5,760 of record DASSIA010000295.1, read on the forward strand.
CATCGCAGCAGGCTACGTACTGGGATCGCGGTCCGGCCGGGCAGCGTACGACAGGCTCAAGGCCAGGGCCGCAGGAATCTGGGACAGCAAACCGGTCCAGGACAAGGTCGCTGCCGCCACTGAGGCCATCAAGGAAAAGGCCCCGGAGCTGGCGGACCAGTTGGGTGAAGCGGCCCGTCGGGCGGGCACCGTCATCGGCTCCGCCGTCCACCATGACTCCGGGTCCAATAGCGGCAACGGCAACACAAAAACGTCCGACGCCGGCGCACCGCTGGGTGCCGCCGGCACCGCCGTGGCTGGTACTGCTGGGGTCGGCAGCGCTGCATCCGGCGACCATATTCCCGCCCACAACACACACCCGGAAACGGTGAACCTGGGGACATCGGATGTTGAATCCGACCCTGCGCTCAACGACTCCCAGGGCCAGGACTGGTCGGACGAAGGCGGAGCCACTCCTGCCGGTCCAGCCACGAACGTTGATCCCAGGCGGGAATAGTCCGGCTTCTTCGCTGGCACATTACGCGCGATCCGGCCTGTGACACGGAGCCGCGTTGGAATTGTGCTAAAAATGGTCGGCACTGGCCGCCGCGTTCCTTGGGGGACGCGGCGGCCAGTACTGTCTTGCCCGCCGCGCTGCTGGCTGGCTGGCTGCTAGCCGCCGGCTACGCCCCGAACGGTGCTCTTGCGCTTTTCGTGGGTCAGTTCGGCCAGGCCCAATTCCTCCAACAGCGGCGGAAAATACATGCCGAACCTGCCGCGATAGCCCTTGCGGAGTCCATACCAGCCCGCCACCGGGTTCGCCGGATCCCTCCCCCAGGCCTCCACGCTGCCCTCCGCGGCGGGTTTGTTCTCATCCGCGGCACCGAGGGGCACCCTTCTGCTCCAGCAGCCAGGAGTGCAGGTCCTCAATGGCTTGCGGGTGACACTCCGAAGACCCCGGAGCTGTGACAAGGACCCCCCGGGTCTTCCTTAGTTCCTGCAGCCATGACGGGGATCATTTCGCCAGTAGTGCGCGTTAGCTTCAGCGGAAGTTAAAACCGGCGCGGGAATCAGGGTTGGAATCAGGATTTGCGCCGGGCACGGCGGGAGTGGCAAAAATGTCGTACCCCCTTGGCAGGGTAATCCTATGGAAGCTCTTGGGGAGCAGATTGCGGACGACGGCGGCACAACCGCCGTGCTGACGCGCACCGGTTCACCCGTTGGGGGAGCTTCCAGCACTGGGCTTTTCGACGGCGGCC
>DASSIA010000296.1:0-4197 GCA_035692345.1 Arthrobacter sp.
CATCACGTGCCCGTACCGTTCGCGCTGGTCATCGGACGTGCGCGGATCCCGGTGCAGGGCCGAGCCCTGGAGCACTGCCGCGAGGGACAGCTCCAGGTTTTCCCGGGCCAGCTCCGGCAGCGAGTACTTGTCCGAGATGACCTCGCCCTGTTCGGTGAACTTGATTTCGCCTTCCAGCACGCCGTTGGGCTGGGCCATGATGGCGTCGTACGTGGGTCCGCCGCCACGGCCCACTGAACCGCCGCGGCCGTGGAACAACCGGACACGGACGCCGTGTTTGGCCGCCACGTCCCGGAGGTTGCGCTGCGTCTTGTGGATCTCCCACTGGCTGGTCATGACGCCGGATTCCTTGTTGGAGTCCGAGTAGCCCAGCATGATTTCCTGGACGTCGCCGCGCAGCCGGACCAGGTCGCGGTAGGACGGAACGGACAGCAGCTGGTCCACGATCTCCGCCGAGGCACGCAGCTCCTCCACGGTCTCCAGCAGGGGCGCGAACCCGATCCTGGCATAGGGAGCTTCGCCGAACAGGTTGATCAGGCCTGCCTCGCGGGCCAGGACGGCTGCGGCCAGGACGTCGTCCGCGCCGCGGGTCATGGAAATGATGTAGGTCTCGATGACGTCCGGACCATACGTGCGCAGGGCGCGGCGGATCTCACGGAAGACGTCGTACGTGCCGTCAGCGACGCCGTCGAGCTTAATCGGGTGGCCGGACAGCGGCCGGCGCGAGGCGAGCTCGGAGCCCAGGACCTCGAATCGTTCCTCCCGGCTGAGCTCGGCGTACCGCAGGCCCGGGCCGCCCAGCCGGTCCATCAGCTGACCGACGGCGTCATGGTGGTGGTCGGCGTGTTCGCGGATGTCCAGGGTGGCCAGGTGCAGGCCGAAGGAGGCGACGGCGCGGCGGACGCGGGCCAGCGCGCCGTCGGCAGCGAGCGACGCCGAGTGGTTGCGGAGGGAGAGCTCCAGCAGTTCCAGGTCGGCCAGGAGTTCCCCGGTGGAGCTGTAGTCGCGGCCGTGCTCGTGGTTGGAATCCGCGGCCACACGCTTGCCCGTGTTGATGAGCTTGGCCTTGATACACGTGAGCTTGAGGCGGTAGGGCTCCTGTGCGTTGAGCTCCAGGACGCGCCGGTCAAGGCCAGGCAGGTTCTTCAGGTCCACCTCGATGGAGTCCAGCAGGCTCTGGTCCGCACCGGACAACGCGGTGGAGTTGGACAGGATGGAAATCAGCTCGTCCATCATGGCGATGCTGATGCGGACGGCGTGCTGGTTCTGGATCTGCAGGATTTCCCTGGTGACCGCGGCCGTGACGTTGGGATTGCCGTCCCGGTCCCCGCCGATCCAGGAACCAAAGCGGATGGGTGCGTCCTGGGACGAGAGGCTGACACCGTGCTCACCCAGCAGTGCGGAGAGATCCGAGAGCATCTCCGGCATGGCGTCCGTAAGTATGCCGCTGAGGTAATAGATCGCGTTGCGGGCCTCGTCCACGGGGGTGGGCCGCACCTGGCGCAGTTCGTCGGTCTGCCACATCTGGTCGATGACCTCGGACAGCTGGCGGTCCTGCCGGCGGCGCGCGGTGGTGCCTTCTTTTGTGGGCTGGGCCAGCACGTCGGAGAGCTTGCGGATCTTGTCCAGCACGGAACGCCGCGAGGCCTCGGTGGGATGGGCGGTGAAGATGGGGCGGACGTCCAGCCCGTTGACCACTTCCTGGAGCACGGCGGGCCCGGCCTTCGCGGCGATTTCGGTGACGGCCTTGGCCAGCCAGCCGTCCTTCTCCTGCCGTGTCCGGAGGCCGCGGACGCGGTGGACCTGCTCGGCCGCGTTGGCCAGGTGGAAGAAGAACGCGAAGGCACGGACGAGGTCGGTGGCCTGCTCAATGGGCAGGGAGCCGAGCAGTTCGCGGACCTGTTCGACGACGTCGTGCGCGCTCCACGGGCCGGTGGCATCGGCACCGCCGCGGGCGGCTTCCTTGGACTCCTTGGTGAGGAGGCGCACCTGCTCCACCAGCTCCAGGAGTTCGGGCCCGTGCTGGCGCACCAGGGATTCACCCAGCAGGGTGGAGACGCGCCGGACATCGGCCCTCAGTTCAGAGGCGAGGTCGGTTGCGGAATTCATTGCAGTGTTAGCCATGGAAACTGTCTTTTCGAGGGTTCGGACTTGGCTCGTACACTGCGCTGGATACTGTGAGCCACGTTACTAGGTATCGATGCTACCTGCCCGCGGTGGCGAAGGCGGAATCTGTCTCAGATATTGCGTTGGCCGCCGGCCGCGGGAGCGCTTCAGCGGACAATCTTGAAGTTGAAGTCCGGCGTCCCCAGCACGGACCACAGGCGCAGCCAAACGGGCAGCATCATTTCCGCGCCGCGGGCGGTGGTGATGTCGCCGAGGTCGATGATGTCGCGGTGCCCCAAGGACCGGAGGAGTTCCGTCACGGCAGCTTTGGCGTCGGCGTCGTCGCCGGAGACAAAAACGGAGTGGTCCCCGCCGCCCAGCCTGCCGGGATCGATCATCAGCCCGGCGTTCATGGTATTCAGTGTTTTGACCACCCGCGCCTCCGGGAAGGCGTGCTGGATCCGCTCGCCATTGCTGTCGGTATTGACGGGGTTCAGGACGGGCGGCATGCCTTGGGAAAAATCGAGGGGGTTGGACACGTCCACCAGCACTTTCCCGGACAGGTTGGCCGAGCCCGCGGCGCTGAGGGCACTGAGCGCCCCGGCCCCGTTTGTTGCATTCACGACCAGTTCCGCTGCGGCTGCGGCATCCGCAAAGTTTTCCAGGGCGATGTGCTGGTTTGCTGCGTGCCATTCGCTGAAGGGCGGCGCGCCCATCGCGTTGGGGGTGCTGCGGGCGAAGGTTTCCTGCGGATCACGCGTGCCCATCACCACGTCGTGCCCCAGCGCGGACAGCCCGCCCGCGAGGGTCCTGCCGACAGTACCTGTGCCCAAAACCGCGATCTTCATGCTTGCGACGTTACCCTGCCGCAGCTGCAAGGCAAAGGCTTCGGCAGGACTGCGGGCCGTGGTGTTCCGTGGTGGAATGAACCACATACGCCCCAGCGTTGCGGCCGGGGAACAAACCGCTCGGAGGAACAATGACCACCACAGCCGCAGGACAGCTGGAACGCTGGCAGCGTTTCCGCGCAAACCGGAACAAAGCCCTCGCCGCGCCCCACGGCTGGCTGACCCTCACCTCCTTCCAGTGGCTGGACTCCAGGCCCGCCGGCGTCGACCTCGCCCCCGGCCTGTGGTCAACGGACGGTACGACGGCGTCACTCACCGCAGCGGCACAGGACGGCCTGACGCTGGTGGAAACCGGTGCGGCCGTGGACGGGACCATTACAGCGTCCCTGGCCAACGAAGAATCCCTGATGTGGGTGCAGTACGGCGGCGCGGACGGGCAGCAGGTAGTAGTGGAACTGGCCATGCGCGCGGACCGGTACGCCATCCGGACCCGCGATTCCGGCTCGCCCGTGCTGACGGAGTTCGACGGCGTGCCCACCTTCGACTATAACCCGGACCTCGTGATCGAGGCAGCCTACGAACCGTATCCGGAACCTGTGGCCATCCCCATCGGCACGGCCAATCCGCTGGTGGACGGCGTGCATTTTTCGGTGGGCGAGGTGGTTTTCCGGCTTCCCGGGATTGACCACGAGTACCGCCTGCACGCCGAGGAGGAGAAGCTGGGCGCCCTGACCATCACGTTCCATGACGGGACCAACGGGGACTCAACGGACGAGTGGCGGAAAGTCTCCACCCCCAGGCCGCGCGTTGACGCCGCCGGGAAGGCAACCGTGGTCCTGGATTTCAACCGGACCATCAACTACCCCAGCGCCTTCACCCCGTACGGCACCTGCCCCATGCCCGTGAAAAACAACAGCCTGGACGCGAAGATCGAAGCCGGCGAGAAGGCGGCCGCCGGAAGCTAGGCGATCGCGGAGACCCCGGTGACAGCCCGGCCCACAATGAGCGTGTTGATTTCGAAGGAACCCTCGTAGGTGTAGATCGCTTCGGCATCGGCGAAAATCTTGGCCATCCGGTAGTCGGTCACGATACCGTTTCCGCCCAGGATGGACCGGCCCAGCGCCACGGTTTCACGCATCCGGGCGCTGGTATACGACTTCGCCAAGGCGACCTGCGGCATGTCCGCCGCATCGCCGTCCTGCAGTTGGGCGAGGCGAACCATCATGCCCATACTGGCCACGGC
>DASSIA010000297.1:0-4958 GCA_035692345.1 Arthrobacter sp.
CCCGCGAGAAAGTCGCGGATCAGCTGTTGGGCGCCGAAACCGATGGCCACACCCAGGATGCCGACGCTCGTGAGCAGCGGCGCGATGTTGACGTCGAGGTTTTGCAGCACGTACATGATGGTGATGACGGCCACCAGGACACCCACGATGCTGTTCAGCAGTGAACCGATGGTTTCGGCGCGCTGCACCCGCCGCTCATGGTCGAGGACCCGTAGTGCGGGCGCCGCCCACTTGAAGTGCGGTTTCTTGAAGAAATTGCTGCCGGATGCCACCCGTTTGCTGATCCGGGAAATCAGGAACGTCGCAACCAGCCAGATGGCGACTCCGACGCCGAGGCTGATCACAATTCCCGTAACGCTGACGCCGCTCGGCGGCGAGGTGAGGGGCGGGGGTGTAATCGACAACGTGCTGAACATATGGGGTAAAACTCCTTGGGGGTCACCTGCGGCGGCCGGGGGATGACAGCGGACCATGCACAGGTTCGCCCGCGGCATAAGGCTCTGCTCTCCTTCAACCCTAGCGCCGCAACTCCGCCCCACACCAAAGCAGGTAGCGCCGTCTCTCGTTTTGAGGCCCCAAAACGACAGACGGCGCTACCTGGGTGGGGTGTCAGGCCGCCACAGTCACGGGTGAGTGGTGCACCGGGAAATTGACGCTCCGGGCGATGAAACACACCGCGTTGGCTTCCCGGTGAAGCTGTTCCGCCAGGTCCACATGGGCTGGGTCGGCCACCGTCACCCGCGGGTTCAGGGTGACGGACTCAAACTGGCCGCTGCCGTCGCGGTTCAGGCGCATCACACCCGTTGCGTCGTCCTGGTAATCCGTGACCACCACGCCGTGCTTGACGGCCACGTGCAGGAAGGACAGCATGTGGCACTGCGCCAGCGCCGCCAGGAGCAGTTGCTCCGGGTTGTAACGGTCACGGTCCCCGTGGAACGTCGGATCGGCAGAACCGTGCAGGACCGGCAGCCCGGGGATCCGGATGTCGTGGGCCCGCGAGTAGCCGCGGTACGACGACGTCCCGTCGCCCAGGTTGCCGGTCCACTGCACCGTCAGGGAATAGTGGTGCTCGTCCAGGCCCAACGTGCCCGCCTAGGCTTCGCCCGGCAGCACGTCGGCCGCGCGTGCCTTCAGGGCCCGGGCCACGCCGTCGCGGTTTTCCAGCATCATGCGCCGCAGAGCGGTGCTGTCAGCCGGGAGCGCGGCCAGGAAACGGTCCGTCCGGTCCACGGTTGCCTGCGTGGTCAGCAGCGCAGGGTAAAGGCCGACGACGACCTGCTGGGCCAGTGCGTGGGTGCGGCTGGCGACGATGCCGGGAACAGCATCGAAGTACTTTTCGGCGTACGGCTGCAGCAGTGAACGGTCCAGCACGCGCATAAAGCCAGTGACGGCTGAACCCTGGAGCGCATTGGACAGTGCTCCCGTGACCACGATCGAGTCCCAGGCGGCGGCCTTGGCTTCGGCGGTGGGGATGGCCGCCGTGGCGAGGGCTGCGGCGTTCTGTCCGCTGGCGGTGTTGTCGCGTTCCAGCTCGGCATCGATCTGCGCCTGGCCCAACCGGCCGCCTGTCACCAGCGATGCGAGCAGTTCCCAGCGAAGGTCCTGGTCCACGGCCAGCCCGTCCAGGGCGGCCGTGCCGTCCAGGAGCCCGGCGAGGGTGTCCAGCTGGCCCGGGCTTCGCGCCAGCAGTGCAAACGCCTTCACAAACTGCAGCTGCGCGTCGGACCCGCCAGGCACGGCACCGGCCAGGTCCCACAGGGTGTCAACGGCGGCGACCGTGGTGGCCTCGCGGTGTTCCTCCGCCACGTAGAAGTTCAGCGTGGTGGCCAGCTGGCGCAGCTGGACCTGGATCACCGAGGAATCTGATTCCGCGGCCACGTTGGCCAGGACCAGGTCCACGTAACGGCGCGCCGGGGACTGGCCGTCGCGGGCAGCGTCCCAGGCGGAGTTCCACACCAGGGTGCGGGGCAGGCTCGCGCTGAAGTCCTTCAGGTGCGCCGTTGCCGTAGCGAGGGACTTCCCGTCCAGCCGGACCTTGGCGTAGGCGAGGTCGTCGTCGTTGACCAGGATCAGGTCCGGCTGCGCCAGCCCCGCCAGCGCCGGCACCTCGGTGCGCTCGCCGTCGACGTCCAGCTCCTCGCGGTGCACGCGCTCCAGCCTGCCGGCGCTGTTCAGGTTGTAGAACCCGACGGCGAGCCGGTGCGGACGGATGGTGGGCCACTCCTCAACGGCCGACTGCACGATGGCGAACGACGTCAGGTTCCCGTCCCCGTCCACGGCAAGCTCCGGTGTGAGCGTGTTGACGCCGGCGGTTTCCAGCCAGAGCCGGCCCCACTGCGCCAGGTCACGGCCGCTGGCCTTTTCCAGCTCCACCATCAGGTCGCTGAGCTCGGTGTTCTGCCAGGCGTGCTTGGCGAAATACTCCCGGACGCCCGCCATGAACTGCTCCGGCCCCACCCAGGCCACCAGCTGGCGCAGTACTGAGGCGCCCTTGGCGTAGGTGATGCCGTCGAAGTTGACCTCCACGTCCTGCAGGTCGTTGATCTCGGCGAAGATCGGGTGGGTGGTGGGCAGCTGGTCCTGGCGGTAGGCCCAGGACTTCTCCACCGCGGCGAACGTGGTCCATGCGCTCGTGAAGGAGGTGTTTTCCACGGCCGCGAGGTGGGACATGTATTCGGCGAAGGATTCGTTGAGCCAGAGGTCGTTCCACCAGCGCATGGTCACCAGGTCGCCAAACCACATGTGGGCGAGTTCGTGCAGCACGGTGATGGCCCGGCGTTCGATCTGCGCGCCGGTGACTTTGCTGCGGAAGACATAGCCTTCGAGGATGGTCACCGCGCCGGCGTTCTCCATGGCGCCGGCGTTGAACTCGGGCACAAACAGCTGGTCGTACTTTTCGAACGGGTACGGGAAGCCGAACTGCGCCTCGAAGAATTCGAAGCCCTGGCGGGTCAGCTCAAAGATGTTGTCCGCGTCGAGGTACTGCATCAGCGACTTCCGGGCAAAAATACCCAGCGGGATCACGCGCCCGTCGGAACTGGCCACGTCGCTGCGGACCGACTGGTACGGGCCGGCGATCAGGGCGGTGACATAGGACGAGAGCCGCGGTGTCGGAGCGAAAGCCCAGACCGAGCGGGCGCCGCCGTCGTCACCGGGCGTGGCCTCCACAGGGGCGGGGGTGGGGGAGTTGGAGATGACGTCCCAGTGCGACGGCGCCGTGACCGTGAACGCGAAGGTGGCCTTGAGATCGGGCTGTTCGAAGACCGCGAACATGCGCCGCGAATCGGGCACCTCGAACTGGGTGTACAGGTACACCTCGTTGTCCACCGGATCCACGAAGCGGTGCAGCCCTTCGCCGGTATTCATGTACGGCGCATCAGCCACCACCGTGAGTTCGTTGAATTCCGCCAGGCCCGGCAGCTGGATCCGGATTCCGTCGGAGACGGCCGCAGGGTCCAGGGCGTGCCCGTTGAGGGTGATGCTGTGCACGGTCTGCGTGATGGCATCGATGAACGTGGCCGAACCCGGGACTGCCGTGAACTTGACCGTGGTGGTGGTCCCGAAGACTGTCCCGCCCCTGGTCAGGTCCAGGCTGACATCGTAGGAGTCAACGTTGATGAGTTCGGCACGCTCGCGGGCTTCGGCGCGGGTCAGGTTCATACCTGGCAAGTGGGACCTCCAGAAGGTGTTGCGGTTGCCGGCGGGCGGTGGCCTGCACCGGCACAGTGAAGTCATTCTGTCACGGCCTCCGGCGGGAGTAGCTTTAATGCATGGGAAAGTTCCGGGATTCGGTGGATGCCAGGGCGCTGCGCTTCGCCGTGGGCTTTCCCGTGGTGCTGGCGGCGGCTTTTGTGTTCTGCGCCTTCCTGTTGCGGCCGGATCTTCCGGACCCCGTGGCGATCGGCTGGACGGCCGACGGCGGCGCGGCCTTTGCCCCGTTCGGCGCCTATGCGGCCGGCGGGGCGCTGCTCATCATCGCCGCCGGGTGGCTGGTGCTGTCGCAGGCGGTGCCCTTGTCACGGCCGGCCATGATGCGCCGGATCATGATGGGAACCGGGCTGTTCCTGAGCCTGTTCATGACCAGTGTCCTGGCCGCCGGGCTGGTGGGCCAGACCGGCCTCGCTGATGCCCGGGAATCCCGGGTGGACCTCACGGTCCTGGCCTTGGGCAGCGGGGCTGCGGTCGCGCTGGGCGTCACCATGGGGTTCGTTTTCAAAGCCGACAGGCAGTGGTCCCCGGAGGATGACCGGGCCTTGGAGGTGGCTCTCGTCCGTGAGTTGGATCCGGACCTTGCCGGCGACACGCTCCGGCTGTGGGTGCACGCCCGGAGCTCGGTCTTTGTGATGATCGCCGTGGCCAGCCTGTTTCCGGCGGCGCTGATCGCCGCGGCACAACCATGGCTCGGGGCGCTGGTGGCGGCCCTCGCTGTTGTGGCCGCTGCCTTCCTTTCCGCCCGCATCAAGGCGGACCGCAGCGGCCTGCGCGTCTTCTTGGCCGGCGTGCTCCCGGTCATGGACGTGCCGGCGGCAGCCATCTCCACCGCCAGCGCCGCGGACGTCCGCGCGGCAGACTACGGCGGGTGGGGCTACCGGAACCACAGCGGCACCGCCGCGATGCTGGTCAGCAGCGGCCCCGCCGTCGTCGTGCATAAAACAGACGGACACAACATTGCCGTCAGCGGCGGCAGCCCGGCGTCGGCGGCCCGGCTGGCGGAAGTCCTGACCCGGGTCGCTGCCAGGGCACACGGTGGACGTGCCCCGGAGTCTGAGTCCTAGTAACCTTGTCCGTGTTGATCTGACCCTGGCCTGAACCAGCATTGCTGGCCACCGGCGCCGAAACGAACGGACACTGCTGTGACTTCTTCCCCTGCCTTCCCGCGGGTACACATCGCCACCGACCACGCAGGCATGGAACTCAGCGCCCACCTGGTCAGCCACCTCACGGCGAAGGGCTACGAC
>DASSIA010000298.1:0-2033 GCA_035692345.1 Arthrobacter sp.
GAACTCGTCCAGGCAGACGTCGCCCATGATGACCAGGTCATCGCCCACCTCGGCGCGGACGTCGCGGATGGCCTTGTTGAGCACCCCGTCCGGGTCCAGGGAGGCGGTGCCCCGGGCATCGCGCACGGCGGGAACGCCGAAGAGCATGATGCCTCCGACGCCCAGTTCCACGGCCTCCGCTGCGGCGCGCTTGAGCGAATCGGTGGTGTGCTGGACAACGCCGGGCATGGAGGTGATGGGCGACGGTTCACTGAGGCCTTCGCGGATGAACGCCGGCAGGATCAGGTCCGCCGGCGCCAGGCGGTATTCCGCCGTGAGCCGGCGCATGGCGGGCGTGGTGCGGAGGCGGCGCGGGCGGTGGTTCGGAAAGCTCATCGGATGTTCCCTTCGTTGGCGAATAGGGTGCCCAGGGCGGCAACGATCCCGTCCGGGGTGGGTACTTGGGCGGTCGCGGCCACCGGGACGCCGAGTGCGGCAGCCTCTGCCGCCGTCGGGCGCCCGATGGCGACGAATCGGCAGCGGCCCAGCGGCAGCAGGGTCGCGGCAATCCGGCGCGCGGCGCTTGGCGAGGCGGCCACTACGGCGTCGATGGTCCCGGCGTCCAGCTCACTGCGGGTCTGCAGCGGACTCAGCTCCCGGGGCACAGCGTCGCGGGAAACCCCGACGGCGGACGGCAGTTCCGCTGCCAGCCGGAGTCCGGGACGGGCCGGGTAATCCACGGTGTGGTAGGCCACGATGGCGGTGACGTCGGCGCCCTTGGCGGCCAGGCCATCGCGCAAAGCGGGTGCGGCGATGTCAGCCTGCGGCAACAACACGCGTTCAGGGGCGGCGGCCCACAGGTCCACCAGCCCTTCGGCGGACTGGATATCCACCGGGGCCAGGGCCACGGGGATGCCCACGGCCTCGAGGATCCGCCGCGAGGACGGTCCGATGGTTGCCACGCGTGTTCCTGGCGGCACCAGCGCAGCCGGCGTGGTCCCGCGCTCGGCCGCCTTTTCCGCCAGCATGCGCACCGTGGTGATGCTGCTGACCACCAACCAGTCGAAGTCCCCGGCTGCCAGGGCATCCAGGGCGGCATCCAAAGCCGGCTGGTCCGCCGCCCGTTCAAAGTCGATGAGCGGCAGGACCAGCGGCTCTGCCCCGAGGCTGCTGAGCAGCGCGGCCAGCGGCCGGGCACGGTCAGGGCTCCGGGTGATCAGGACGCGCTTGCCACCCAGAGCGGCGGCCGGCTGAGCGTCCGCCTGTGCATCAGGACGCGGCAAGGTCCGCGATCTCCGCGGCGCCTGCAGCCAGCAGGAGCTCGGCCACCTCGATGCCCAGCAGCGTGGCACCGACCTCGGTCAGGCCGTCTGTCGCCTTCTTTTCCCGCACCGTCCTGGTACCGTCCACGGCGCACACCGCTGCCTCCAGGTACAGCATGCTGCCCTTACGGTGGGCGAACGCGCCCACCGGAGCCGCGCAGCCAGCCTCAAGGCGGGCCAGTACGGCGCGCTCGGCGGTCACAGCGAGGCGCGTGTCGTCATCGTTGAGCGCGGCCAGGGCCTGCGCCAGAACTCCTTGCGAACCTTCGGTGGAACCGGCTTTGCGCGGGGCGTCGGCCGTCCGGCACTCGATCGCCAGTGCGCCCTGTCCCGGGGCCGGCAGCATCACGTCCGTCTCGAAGAATTCGCTGACTGCGTCCAGGCGGCCGATGCGCTCCAGGCCCGCGGCGGCCAGTACGACGGCGTCGAGGTCCCCTGGTGCGCCTGCTGCGTTTCCGGGCAGGCCGGGCACGCGGCCCAGCCGGGTGTCCACGTTGCCGCGGATATCCTGTACGGCCAGGTCAGGGCGGGCGGCACGCAGCTGGGCGGCGCGGCGCGGCGAGCCGGTGCCCACTTTGGCACCCTGCGGCAGGTCAGCCAGTTTGAGGCCATCGCGGGCGCACAGCACATCGCGGACATCAACACGCTTGGGCGTCGCGGCGATGGTCAGGCCAAGCGCCGCTCCCGTGGGGAGATCCTTGAGCGAGTGCACGGCCACATCGCAGGTTTCCT
>DASSIA010000299.1:0-13618 GCA_035692345.1 Arthrobacter sp.
GACCAGGTTGCGCAGGGACTCTTCGGTCTCGGCGTAGCCGCGGGTCTTCAGGCCGCAGTCCGGGTTGACCCAGAGCTGGCGGGACGGGACGTGCTTGACGGCGGTGGCAAGGAGCTCGGTGACTTCGGCTTCGCCCGGAACGCGCGGCGAGTGGATGTCGTAAACGCCCGGACCAACGCCGCGGCCAAAGTGGTGCGCTTCGAGGTCGTGGACAACCTCCATGCGGGACCGCGCTGCTTCGATGGAGGTGACGTCGGCGTCGAGGCCGTCGATCGCGTCGATGATCACGCCGAACTCCGAGTAGCAGAGGTGGGTGTGGATCTGCGTGGCGTCGGCCGCACCGGCGGTGGCCAGGCGGAAGGAATCCACTGACCATTTCAGGTACGTGGCGTGGTCTGCGTTGCGCAGCGGCAGGAGTTCGCGCAGCGCGGGCTCGTCCACCTGGATGACCTTGATGCCGGCAGCCTCGAGGTCAGCGATTTCGTCGCGGAGGGCCAGGCCGACCTGGTTGGCGGTTTCGCCCAGCGGCTGGTCATCGCGGACGAAGGACCAGGCCAGGATGGTGACCGGACCGGTGAGCATGCCCTTCATGGGCTTGCTGGTCAGGGACTGCGCGTACTCTGCCCAGGCCACCGTGATGGGGGCGCTGCGGGTGACGTCGCCCCAGAGGATGGACGGACGGGTGCAGCGTGAGCCGTAGGACTGGACCCAACCGTGGACCGTGACGTCGAAGCCTTCAAGGTTCTCGGCGAAGTACTGGACCATGTCATTGCGCTCGGGCTCGCCGTGCACCAGGACGTCGTAACCCAGCTCTTCCTGCAGCTCAACGACGCGCTTGATCTCGTCCTTCATGAGCTGTTCGTACTGCTCGTTGGTGAGGTCGCCCTTGTTGTTGCGGGCACGCGCCGAGCGGATTTCGGCCGTCTGCGGGAAGGACCCGATGGTGGTGGTGGGCAGCGGCGGCAGGTGCAGGGCCTCTTCCTGGGCTGCTTCACGGACTGCGTACGCCGAGCGGCTGAAGTCCGCTTCGGTCAGGGCCTCGGTGCGGGCCCGAACGTCGTCGCGGCGCACGCCAACAGCCGTGGCGCGGGCTGCGATGACGGCGGAAGCTTCGTCGATGGCTGCCTTGGCGGAGGCCGGGTCGGCCAGGTAGGACGCGAGGGTCTTGACCTCCACGGCCTTCTGGTCAGCGAACGCGAGCCAGCTGCGGAGCTCCTCGGAGAGCTGGCCTTCTTCGGTGACGTCGTGCGGGACGTGCTGGGTGGAGGTGGAGGTGCTGACGGCGATCCGGCCGGCGGCAGCCTTCAGTTCATCCAGCTTCGCGGCGGCGACAGCGAGGTCGTTGCGCCAGATGTTGTGGCCGTCAACGACGCCGGCAACCAGGGTCTTGTTGCCAAGGCCGGCAAGTGCCGCTGCGGACGGGACCGCGCCCTTGAAGGCGTCGATGTGCAGTGCGTCGATGTTGGTGGCGGCAAGGGTGCCCAGCTGGCCGTCGAGGGCGCCGTACGGGGTGGAGACGAGGATCTGCGGGCGCTTCGCTGCGCCGGAGAGGACCTCGTAAGCGCGGGCAACGGCCGCTTCGATTTCGGCGGCCGCGGTGTCCTGGTCAACAACCAGTGCGGGCTCGTCAAGCTGGATCCAGCTGGCACCCGCTGCGGCGAGCTTCTCGAGCAGCTGAACGTAGACCGGCAGCACGTCCTCAAGGCGGGACAGCGGGGCGAAGCCGGCGGGGGCGTCGTCGGAGGCCTTGGAGAGCAGCAGGTAGGTAACGGGTCCCACGATGTACGGGCGGGTCTCGATGCCGTTGGCCAGCGCGAACTCGAACTCCTCAACGATGCGGTTGGAGGCAAGGGTGAAGTCGGTCTCCGGGCCGATCTCCGGCACGAGGTAGTGGTAGTTGGTGTCGAACCACTTGGTCATTTCCAGCGGCTGCTGGTCCTTGGTGCCACGGGCCAGGGTGAAGTAGCCATCGATGTCCAGCTGGCCCTCGGCGTTGAGGAGCTTGCCGAAACGGGCCGGGACGGCGCCGAGGTGTGCAGTGGCATCCAGGACCTGGTCGTAGTAGGAGAACGTGCCCGGAACTGCCGCGGCTTCGGTGAGGCCCAGTTCCTGCAGGCGCTTGGCGATGGTCAGCTGGATGCCCTTGGCGGCGGCGTCCAGTGCGGCGGCGTCGATCTTGCCTGCCCAGTAGGCTTCGACGGCCTTCTTGAGTTCGCGACGGCGGCCGATGCGCGGGTAGCCGAGAATGGAAGCGGCCGGGAACCGGGTGGCTGGGGTGTTCTGTTCAGTCATGGGAGATTCCTTGTGTGTTGGTGGAAGCTGTGAAGAGTCTGGAAGATGGTGGCGGGTCAGCCGGCGAGCTGGCGCCGGAGGGTGGCGCTGCGCTGGCCCATGGAGCGGGAGTGGCGCGGCAGTGCCAGTTTGTCCAGCACCTCCAGCGCGCTCTGGTGTTCGTTGAAGGTGTAGAGGTGGATGCCCGGCGCCCCGGCGTCGAGGGCCGCGTTGGCAAGGTCCACCGTCGCCCGCACACCGATCCGCAGGCGTTCGGCGTCGCTGTCCGCGGCGGCGAGGCGGGCCAGGAGTTCCGGTGCCGGCGCAACGCCCGTAAGTTCGCCGAGCCGTGTAACCCGGCGGAGGCTGGTGAGCGGCATAACGCCCGGGACGATGGGAATAGTAACCCCGGCCCGGCGTGCCCGGCTGATGAGGTTCGCGTACTCCTCGGTGTGGAAAAAGACCTGGGTGATGGCAAAGTCGGCGCCGGAACGCTGCTTGGCGAGCAGCACCTCGACGTCGTGGGCCTCACTGGGTGATTCCGGGTGCCGCGTGGGATAGGCGGCAACGCCCACGGCGATTTTGCCTGCGCACAGCAGTGCCGACCGCCGCTGTTCAACCCGGCGGATGAGTTCGATCAGGTCCTGCGCATAGTGCAGTGACCCGGCGACCGGCGGTGCGCCGTCCTTGGGCCGGTCGCCCCGGAGCGCCAGGATGCCCCGGACCCCGGTGTCCAGGAGGTCGCCGATGATCTCCGCCAGTTCCTCCGGCGTATTGCCGACGCAGGTCAGGTGGGCCAACGGCCGGAGCGTGGTTTCCAGCAGGAGCCTGTTGATGAGTTCGACGGCGGTGTCCCGGTTTGAGCCGCTGGCACCGTAGGTGACGGAGACGTAGTCCGGTTCGGTGGTTTCGAGTTCCCGGATGGTGGTCCAGAGGGACTCGGCCGCTGCCGGCGAGCGGGGCGGGAAGAGTTCGTAGGAGAGCGCCACGGGGGCGGTCTCGGAGAGGTTCGGATGCGTTTCAATAAGGCTTGGCGGTGACATTTGCGTCCTTGGCTTTGGGCCATTCCGGGCTTCCGGTCAGCAGATGTGACGGTAGTGCCGGGAATGAATTTGAGTTTGGGAACACGGAAGAACTCCACAGGGACGCAGCCGCGACTGTTACGCCTGAAATGAAGTTGTCCGTGAGCAAATGTCAGGCCCACATGGGGGCACCCACACCCTCCACAATCGGAGGATCGCTGACACGTTACCTCGGTAACTTGTATATGACTCTAGGAGGCTGCGGGGCACCCTTCAAGTTCGCCGCCGAATTAAGACGCAGTTTTACGGCGTGTTTCGCTGTGGTGCAGAATTTTGTTCGCCATTTTGGTCAAAGAATTCAACGGGGCATACTTCCCGTGCCCTTGGCGGATTCCCGCCGGTTAGCGGTCCCACCACTGGAGACCTCTCCCCATCGCCGCTCCGCAGGTCTATTCTTTTGCCATGAGTGAGCTACCAGCCAGTTACAAAGAGTTTCTCGCCGATAAGAGCGAGAGCTTCATCCTTGCCGTCAAGCCTGTTCTGCAGCAATCCGCTGCCGACAAGACCCATGGCGTCCGGGTCACCTACAACATGGGTCTCACCGGCCACCAGGCCCACCTTGATGACAGCATCCCGTTTGGAGTGGTGGTCGAGGACATCGACTGACAGCTCCGGCCGGAGGGTTCGGGCCGGCGACGTTAACCTTTGACGGCACCCGAGAGCGCGAAGGAGCTGCCCGCGCCCTTGGCCACAATGGCGTACAGTGCCAGCACCGGCACTGAATACAGGATGGAAAAGGCGGCCAACTGGCCATACGCCACTGCGCCGTGCTGTCCGAAGAAAGCGAAAATCGACACCGCCGCCGGCTGCCGGGTCTCGGACAGGAGAAGGACGAACGGGACGAAGAAGTTCCCCCACGCCTGGATGAAAACAAAAATGAACACCACACCCAGCCCCTGGCGCATCAGCGGCAGGACGATGGTCCGCAATGCCGTCAGTCCCGAGGCACCATCCACCCAGGCCGCTTCCTCCAACGACACCGGAACCGCGTCCATGAAGTTCTTGGTCATCCAGATGGCCATGGGCAACGTGGTGGTGGCCATAAAAAAGATCGTCGCGGCCATGGAGTCCAGCAGGTCAAGCTGCACAAACAGGCCATACACCGGAACCATGATGGCCGTGATGGGAAGGCAGGTACCGAACAGCACCGTATACATAAACGGTTTGTTGAACCTGGACTGGTAGCGGGACAGCGGGTAGGCGGCCAGGACCGCCGCCACCAGGTTGACGGCGGCTGTCCCGGCCGACAGCACCATGCTGTTCCACAGCGGCTGGAACAGCAGGTCCGGCGTCATGATGGCGGCGAAGTTGGCCAGGGAGACTTGCCTGGGGACGCGGGCCTCGTGCCCGGCGGAGGTATCGAGGGAGGCAAACACCAGCCAGAGCAGCGGCAGGACAAAGCAGGCCCCGATCAGGAGCAGGGACACGTCCGCCGGGATCCGGGCACGCCGACGGGCACGGGAAAGTGCACCGGTCCCGTACCGGCCCTGCCGCCAGGAGGTGGCCCGCGCCGTCGTCGTCATGGTTTGCCCTCCCGCAGGAGCCGGACGTAGGCGGCCCCGAACGCCAGCCCAACAAGGATCAGCAAGGTTGCCACGGCCGTGCCGTATCCGATGTCTCCGAACTTGAAGGCCTCTTGGTATGCCAACACGGGCAGCGTGGTGCTGGAATTGGAGGGACCGCCCGCTGTCATGACCCAGATGAGCGTGAACACCGCCAGCGTCTGCAGGGTGATCAGCATGAGGTTCGTGGCGATGCTGCTACGGATCATGGGGAGGGTGATAAAGGCCAGCCGCTGCCAGCCGGCTGCACCGTCCATCAGTGCGGCCTCCGTGACTTCACCGGGGATGTCATCGAGCGCGGCACGGTACACCAGCATGGAGAACGCCGTGCCGCGCCAGACGTTGGCAAGCATGATGGCCACCATCGGGAACGAATAGAGCCAGTCAGGTTGTCCGAACCCCAGTCCGCCCAGCAGCTGGTTCAGGGTGCCGTCCGGGCTGAAGTACGCGTAGGCAGCAAAGGCGGCCACAATTTCGGGAAGCACCCATGCGGCCACCACAGCCGTACCGACGACGGCGGCCACCCGGCGGCGTGCCTTCCGCATAAGCACGGCGATGGTCAGCCCCAGCACGTTTTGGCCCAGGATGGCCGAGCCGCCGACGAACAGGACCGTCAGGCCAAGGGAAAGCGGCAGCACCGGGTCCGAAAGCAGCCTGGCATAGTTGTCGAACCCGATCCAGCCCGGACTGCGGGCATTGCGCCCGGTCAGGGCAGCATTGGTGAATGACGCGTGGAAGGCCCACAGGACGGGGCCAACCAAGAACACCAGCAGGAGAACCACGGCGGGAAGGACCGGGAGCAACCGTGCCCGCCGCCGGAGGCCGGGGCGAAACTTCCGGGTGCCGGAGTTCCGACTCCGCAGGGAAACCGCCACAGCTTACTTTGCGACGGTCTTGGCTTCTCCCACGATGGCCTTCACCGCCGTGTCATAGCCGGCAGCCGCCTGCCCCGGGGACTTCGCCCCCGTGATCACCGCTTCGGTGGCCTCCTGCACCGCCGCCGAGATCCGCGGATAGTCTGCCGTGGCGGGCCGGTAGTGCGTGACGGACACAAGTTCGGAGACGTCCTTCACAAACGGGTTCGCCGCCTGGTAGCCGGAATCCGAGGCAACGTCCTTGCGCACGGCGATCTGGGAGCTGGCGATGTTGAAGGCCAGGGAGTTCTTCTGGTTCAGGGCCGTGGCCAGGAACTTGAACGCGAGGTCAGCGTTCTTGGTCTCTGCACCTACGGCCAACGTCCAGCCACCGGACATGCTGACTCCGCCCGGTGCCTGGCCCTTCTGGGTGGGGAAGGCCGTCACGCCCATGTCCTGCGCGTACCCGGCCCATTCGTAGTTGCCGCCCTTCTGCCAGAACGACGGCGCGTACGAACCTTCCACGGTGGCGCCCATCTTGCCCTGCGGCAGCCATTCGCCGAAGACCTTCTTCCACACATTCGAGTCGAGTGCCTGTGCCGGCGGGACTGCCAGTTTTTCGTCATAGAGGGTCTTCAGGAACGCCAGCGAATCCGTGAACCCCTGCGAGCCGACTACCCATTTTTTGGCGTCGGCGTCGTAAAGCTGGGAGCCGGTTCCGTACAGCAGCTCGTAGAAGCTCTGCATCACGGTGCCTTCTCCGCTGGCCTTGCCTGCGTACATGTTAAACGGAACCACGGTGGGATCACTGGCCTTGATTTTCCGGGCGGTGTCCAGGATGTCCTGCCAGGTGCGGGGCTCCCACGGGATGCTGACGCCCGCGGCAGTGAGGACCTTCTTGTTGTACCAGATGCCGCGGGTGTCGGTGCCCAGCGGGACCGCGTATGTGCCGCCGTCGTCCCCCAGGCCGGCCGCCTTGGCGCCGGCATCGAAGGTGTCCCAGTCCTTCCACGCGGCCAGGTGGCTGTCGAGCTTCAGGAGGTAACCGGCGTCGACGTCGGATCGGACCTTGAAAGTGTCCTCGTAGAAGACATCCGGGGCCGTGGAGGGCGACCGGAGTGCCAGGGCAAGCTTGGTGCCGTAGTCCTCATCGTTGGCCTGGACGGGCTCCAGGCTGACCGTGACGCCCTGGTTTGCCGCCTCGAACTCCTTCTTGGCCGACTGGAACAGGGTGTCCAGCGCGCTGAAGGAATCGGTCTTCTGGTAGACCACTTTCAGCGTTTTGGTCGATTCCGCGGGAGCGCCCGGCGAACACGCGGTCAGCACAAAGGCCGCAGCAGCGAACAGGGAGGTGATTTTAAGGGCCCGACGACGCATGATGCTCCATTCAGTCAATGGCTGCCGTCCCCTGTGTCTGCGGGCCCCCAGCCGCGGCGATATCCACATGCTATTTGGGGCTTCCGCCACAGGCAAGGAGCCCGGTTGGGACTTCCGGTTCAGACTTCCAGGAGAAGCCGCTGCGCCCGGGGCGCGAGCGTATGCTCCAGGACCAGGCAGGCAGCCCCAATGGCGCCCACATCCTCACCGACTCCGGTGCCGACAACCTCGATGGTATGAATCAGGCGGGCCTGGCTGTTGGCGTCCACCAGTGCCGGGATTTTCGCCAGGTAGCGGTCCGCGATACGGCTCCAGAAGGGGCCGCCGAACACTACCCTTTCCACGTCCAGCGTGTTGGTGACAACGGAGACCGCCCGGGCCACCAGCACGGCCGACTTATCGATGATGGCCAGGGCCTTGGCATCGCCGGCGTCGGCGAGATCGCACAGCTGTGTGAAGCGCTGCTGCATTTCGGCCCCGCTGTTGTGGGGTCCGGAACTTTCCAGGATGCCGGCGGCGACGCCCTCGGCCACCAGCACCTGCGGGATGGCGGAGGATTTCACGCAGCCGTTCAGGCCGCAGTCGCAGGCGGGGCCGCCCGGGTCCACAATGATGTGTCCGATCTCGCCGGCATTGCCCGATGTTCCACGGATGACTTCATCGTTGAGCACGATGCCGCAGCCGATGCCGGTGCCCATGTACATAAAGATAAAACTTCCCGCGCCGCTGGGGCCGCCGGCCCAGGTTTCGGCGACGGCGGCGCTGGTGACGTCCTTGTCCACCAGGACCGAGTAACCGGTGGCCTTGGCCAGGGCTTCCCGCAGTTCCACGCGGTCCCAGCCCGGCAGCAGGGGCGGGTCCACCACGGTGCCGTGTTCCAGGTCAATGGGTCCCGGAGCAGCCAGGCCGAGGCCCGCGATCCGGCTGGTGTCCACTCCGGACTCGGCAACCAGCTGTTCGATCTCCGTGGCCATCGTGGCCATCACGGCGGCGGGGTCGTTACCGCCGGGGGTCTTGATCCGCGCGTGCTGGACAACGGCGCCCACAAGATCCAGGACCACGAAGGTGGTCACTGCCGGGTCCAGGTGGACGCCGATGGCATACATGCCGGCGGGGTTGAGCCGGAGCATGGTGCGCGGCTTGCCGGGGCCGCTGCCCTCTTTGCCGGCTTCAACGATCAGGTGCTGATCCAGCAGGCGGCGGGAGATGTTGGAGATCGTTTGGGGCGAAAGGCCGACGATCTGGGCGAGCTCCACACGGCTGAGGCCACCGGATGACCGGCGGATGGCATCCAGGATGACCGTGAGGTTAAAGTCCCCCATGCGCGGCAGGTTGGTCCCGCGCCGTGGCGCCGAGGGCTGGCGGATTTCTGGCACGGTCTCCCCTAGGTTTTCGGCCGCGTACTCATGATGTCTGAATGGTACGTTACCTCCTCCCCCACGCACAGAGCCGGAGGCGGGCCACGACGCGGCCGGGGCGCCAGCTGGCCATGCCGGCGTGGCCGTGCATGCACGGCTACGGCCGCCTGGTGCTGACCGCCACCGTGAACTTCGGATTGCTGCCCCGGACCGTGGTGGGCCCAACCAGCCGTTCCAGGGCGGGAAGGTACTGCAGGTGCCGGTTGAAGACCGTCCACAGCTCGCCGCCCGGAGCCAGGACCCTGGCGGCGGCCTCGAACAGTTTGATGCCCGCTCCGGCATGCACACTGGCGCCCAGGTGGAAGGGCGGGTTCAGCAGGACCAGGCCGGCGCTTCCGGCGGGCACTGTACTCATGGCGTCATCCTGGAGTGCGGTGATCCGGTCCCCGAGGCCGTTTGCCCGCGCGGTCCCCTGCGCGGAGGCGACGGCGGCCGCGGACCGGTCCGTGGCGGTGACGCGTGCACCGGGGTTCTGGCGGGCGTACATGGCGGCGAGGATTCCGGTGCCGCAGCCCAGATCGATGGCATGCCGGACCTGCGGCATCTCCGGCAGGAATGTCAGGAGGAACCTGGTCCCGATGTCCAGTTTGGCGCCGGCGAAGACGGCGCCGTGCGCGGCAACGTCCAGGTCCAGCTCGGCCAGGTGCTCGACGGCGGGGAGCCACCGTGGTGCCTCGGTTTCCTCGGCGCCGGGCCGGGCACCGCTGGCCAGGATGATCCGGGACTTCTGGCGCGCCAGCTGCGGCTGGACGGTCTGGAAGTGGCGTTCCAGGACGGCATTCATCCCCAGGGACATGTGCTTGATCCGCCCGCCGGCTAGCAGGATAACGCCGGGCGCGGCGTGACGCGCCACGGCAGCTGCGATTTCGTCCAGTTCCGCCAGCGTCCGCGGCAGTTGGAGCAGTACAACCTCCGCGCCGGAGAGCAGTTCCTCCCCCAGCGGCAGCTGGGCAAAGCCCGTGGCCTCCACGGCGCCGGGATCCGATGCTTCCAGACCCACGGCCGCTGCGTTGTTCCGCAGGGCGCGCTCCCCCGTGATGAGATCCTCGTGCACACGGACCTGCCGGACCCCGAGCGTGCCCAGCGCCCCGAGGGTGAGGGCACCGTAGCGGTCGCCGATCACTGACAGCCGGGTGTCCGGCGTCAGGTGCTCTGCGGCGGTTTCCAGCAGCAGCCGGTCCGTGGCGTCCCAGGCCTGAAGGTTCGGGGCTTCGACGTCCGGATGCCGCCGGAGCATGCCGAAGATGTCCTCAAGACTGTTCTGGGCCACGGGTTCCTGCCATCTGGTCATGTGCCGGTTGGTGCTGCGGTTGGTGCAAATGCCGGGAGTTTGACAATGGCCGTGACGGCTGCCCGGCCGGCCCGGTTTGCGCCGATGGTGGACGACGACGGTCCGTAGCCCACCAGATGGACGCGCGGTTCTGCCGCCACCTGGGTCCCCTCCATGGCGATGCCGCCGCCGGGCCCCCGGAGGTGCAGCGGCGCCAGGTGCTCAAGCTCGGCCCGGAACCCCGTGGCCCACAGGATGACGTCGGCCCGGAGCAGGCTGCCATCGGTGAGCCGGACGCCGTCGGGCTCTATGGAGGTGAACATGGGCCGCCGGTCCAGCGCTCCGCGTTGTGCTGCCGCGCGCAACGCCGGCGTCCAGATCAGGCCGGTCACCGCCACCACGCTTTGCGGGGGCAGGCCCTGCCGGACCCGTTCCTCCACGAGGGCCACGGCGTCGTGCCCGGCCTGGGAGTCGAACGCGGCGTCGCGCCATTCCGGTTCGCGCCGGGTGAACCAGCTGGTGGTGGTGACCTGCGAGATCTCATCCAGGAGCCCTACGGCGGAAATGCCGCCGCCCACCACAATGACGTGCAGGCCCCGGAATTCCTCTGCGGAGACGTAATCGGCCACGTGCAGCTGCCGGCCCCTGAACGTGGCGCGGCCCGGATAGATGGGCCAGAACGGCCGTGTCCACGTACCGGTTGCATTGATGACAGCCTTCGCCGACCACTCACCGCGGTTGGTGCTGATCCGCAGGCGTCCCGCCGGATCAGCGTCCTCCCTGGCCACAGCGGTGACCTTGACCGGGCGCAGGACCTCAATCCCGAGTTCCCGCTCATAGCCGGCGAAGTACCGGCTCAGGAATTCCGAGCTGGGTTCCGCGGGGTCCACGTCAGGCTTCGCGATGCCGGGCAGGTCGCTGATGCCGTTGACGGTGGCCATCACCAGGCTTTTCCAGCGGTGGCGCCAGGCGCCGCCCGGGCCGTCCTCGGCGTCGAGGACCTGGTATGCCAGCCCCCTGCGCTGCAGGTGATAGGCAGCGGAGAGGCCGGCCTGGCCCGCGCCGATGACCACAACGTCGGTGGTTTCGTCATCCATTTTTTGTGGGCCGGTCCCGCTAGACCTTCTTCACGACTGAGGATTTGAGCTGCATCGGCCCCACGCCGTCCACCTTGCAGTCAATGTCGTGATCGCCCACGCCGTCCATGAGCCTGATCCCGCGGACTTTGGTTCCCACCTTGATGACGCTGGAACTGCCCTTGATTTTCAGGTCCTTGACCACCGTCACGGTATCGCCGTCGGCGAGGATATTTCCCACGGCGTCCTTGATGACCCGGGGGCCGGCTTCGTCCGCCGCGACCGCTGCCGCTGCCGACCATTCGTGGCCGCATTCCGGGCACACCAGGAGCGCACCCATTTCGTAGGTGTAGGGGCTGGAACATTCGGGGCACGGCGGCAAAGTTTCGTTCACTCCCCCATGATAATCGCGGCGGCTGCGCTGACAGGCGCGCGCCGCCGTCGTACTGTTGGGCCTAGACGGAAGAAAGGCGGGAACCATGACAACGGAAAAAGGGGCAGCGTCGCTGCTGGCCAACGCACTGGCCATCGTCCTGGGGGCGGCGGAAATACCGCTGCGGCTGCGGGCGTGGGACGGCTCCGAGGCGGGACCGGCGGACGCCCCGCTCATTGAATTCAGGTCGCGCCGCGCGCTGCGCCGGATCCTTTGGTCGCCCGGACAGCTCGGCCTGAGCCGTGCCTACGTCGCCGGAGAAATTGACGCGCCCGGCGATATTTTCGCCGCGTTCGCGGCGCTCAGTTCCGTTGGGAAGTTTTCCGAACCGGGCCCCTTCCGGCCCCTCACGCCGCGCGAACTCGCCACGCTGGTTGGCACAGCCGTCCGGCTGGGTGCGCTGGGCCCCAACCCTGCGCCGCCGCCTGAAGAAGCAAGGGTGACCAGGAAGGGCCGGCTCCACACCCGGCAGCGCGACGCCGCGGCCATCTCGCACCATTACGACGTCGGCAACGACTTTTACGCGCTCGTGCTGGGCCCGTCGATGGTCTACTCGTGCGCCGTGTGGGGCGATGGGGCCGACGACACGGCTGTCCGCGGCCTGCCGGCGGGACTCGATGACGCGCAGAAGGCGAAGCTGGACCTTGTCTGCCGGAAACTTGGACTGAAGCCCGGGATGAGGGTGCTGGACGTGGGCTGCGGCTGGGGCAGCTTCGCTTTGCACGCGGCGCAGCATTACGGCGTCAGCGTGGTGGGGGTGACGCTCTCCAAGGAACAGGCGGCGCTGGCGCGCAAACGTGCGGCCGATGCAGGCCTGACCGAAAAGATCGACATCCGGGTGCAGGATTACCGGGACGTCACCGACGGACCGTTCGATGCCATCAGTTCCATCGGCATGTCCGAACACGTGGGCCGCGAACAGACACCCCACTATGTGGAAGTACTGCACGGCTTGCTCCGGCCCGGCGGCCGGCTGCTCAACCACGCCATCTCCTGGAACGCCGGCCCCGTCAAGCCGGACCCGGATTCGTTCATTCCGCGCTACGTCTTTCCGGACGGCGAAATGATCAGCCTGGGCGAGATGGTGGGCGCGTTGGAGACCGGCGGGTTCGAGGTATTGGACGTGGAGGCCCTGCGCCAGCACTATGCCCTGACCCTCCGCGCCTGGGTGCGCCGGATCGAAGAGAACTGGGATGAAGCCGTCCGGCTCACCAGTCTGGGCCGGGCGCGGATCTGGCGGCTGTACATGGCCTCGAGTGCCCTCGGCTTTGAAGCAGGGATCACGGGCGTGAACCAGGTACTGGTCCAGCGTGCCGGCGGGGCCGAACCGCCGCTGCGCCGGACGGAGTGGATGAGCTAGCCACAGACCCGGTTGCCCTTGTCCCCGCCGTCCGCGAAAGCGTACTGTTTGGGCATGTTGGGGCTGCCGTTGGCGGGTAATGCACAAGTGCACGGACTGTTTGCAGGTCTTGGCGTTGTGTTCGGTCTGGTATTTTACGCCTACGAGCGGCGCCGTCGCGGGCTGACGGACCACCGTCTGTGGACGCTCGCCGGGTTCGCCGTCGCATTCGGGGCCATCGGCTCGCGCATCCTCACCTGGGACTTCACCAGCAGGCCGTCCATGGAGGACTGGTGGGTCAACGGCGACCGCAGCGTCCTCGCGGGCCTTGTGGGCGCGTGGCTCGGAATCCATCTAGGGAAGCGGCTCATCGGCTACCGCGAGTCCACGGGGGATCTCTTCGCGCCGGCCGTGGCGTTGTCGATGGCTGTGGGCCGGATCGGCTGCCTGCTTACTGAGCTTCCAGGTACGCCGACAGGCGGTCAGTGGGGACTCTTCCTGAGCCCGGACCAGGCAGCCCTCTTCGGCGGTCAGGCGGGTGTGGGTCTGCACCCGTCGTTCGCCTACGAAATAGCTTTCCATGCCGCAGCGTTCGGCCTCATGTGGCGTTTCCGGGACAGCCTGGCCCGCCCCGGCGACCTCTTCGTCTGCTACGTCACCGCGTATGCCCTCTTCCGGTTCGCGGTCGAATTCGTGCGGGGCAACCACGTATTGTGGCTCGGACTCAGCGGGCCCCAGTGGTTTCTTCTGGTCATGCTGCCGCTCCTGGGATGGCGCGTGCAGAAGGTTTTTGCGGCGCGCCGGCCCGCCAGGCTTGAAGGGCAGGTCGCATGAGCCAGTTTCCGCCACCCCCGCCCCCGCCACCGAGGCCGCCCGAGCCACGCCGCCGGGGCAACTCCATCTGGGTGGGGCTCGTCTCCGGCATGCTGGCATTGG
>DASSIA010000300.1:0-2319 GCA_035692345.1 Arthrobacter sp.
GTGACACCCATCATAGCCTGAAGTTTTCCAATGCGCATCAAGTGTTTACACAAACCTCCCCCTTCTACAGAACGCCGGCGGCGGGCGGTCACCTGGAGGCGGCCGCCCGCCATCGAACTCCGAGTGACGCCGCCTTCCTCCCCGGTTGCTTTCGCGCGCACCCCGGCGGAACCGCGGGATTCCGGCGGCTGACTTTCGTTCGATTCCCCGCCGGAGCAAGCAACTGGGCAGGAGCGCGGCCGGTCCGTCCACAAAGGGCAGCCGACCCCTACCGCCTGAGGCGCAGCGGGGTTGGACTCATTGCATGGACGCAATCGAACACCTCTCACAGCTCGGCGGCGTGGCACGGACGGGACAGCTTGTGGCCGCAGGCTTCACCCGGACGGACATTGCCCGTTTGGTGGCAGCCGGGGCACGCCAGCCACGGCGCGGCATCTTTGTGCTTCCGGGGGCCAATGCCGGATTCGTTGCGGCCATCCGGCACAATGGCAGGCTCAGTTGCGCAAGCGCAGCCGAACACTATGGACTGTGGCTCCGGGAGCCGCCGGCCGAGCACCATCTGGCATGCAACCATGGCCACGGCAGCGGCTTCATCCGGCACCGGACCAGAAGGTTCGATCCACACCCGACGCTGCCCCTCGTCGCGGTTGAAGATGTGGTGCTTCATGCCATGGGCTGCCTGCCCGCACCGGCATCAACGGCAATCGCCACCTCTGCCATCCGCTTGTACGGGGTACCGCTCGAGCTTTTGAAGGACCAGCTCCGAGGAGACAGATCCGGACCTGAACTGTCGGCGCTGCGTGGGTTGGACCTACGCGCCGAGTCCATCGTTGAAGTCGACGCCCAACACCTGTTCCGCGCCAACGGCATCGCGTTTGATGCACAAGTCCAGATCCCGGGAATCGGGCGCGTCGATTTCCTGATCGAGGGTTTCCTGATCGTGGAAGTGGACGGCTTCGCGTTCCACTCGACCAGGAAAGCCCTCCGGCAAGACCTGGCGCGCAACAACGCGTCAACCGTGAGTGGCTACGCGGTTCTGCGCTACCCGCCGGAGGTCATCTGGTATGACCCGGAACGCGTCGTGGCGGAGATCCAGGCCGCCCTTGCCCTTCGGCGGCTCGCGCCGTGACGTTCCTGCCCAGTTGCTTTCGCCGGCACCTGGGTTAGCCTGCGGATTTCCGGTGTTTTCGCAACTGCCGCGACCGGGAAGCCCCGTGCAACTGGGCAGGATCGCGGCAAAGCGGCTGAGTCGGGAGGAAGCGACCCGCAGGGCTGGTAGGCCCCGCCGCACCCGCCCCGGCAAGAAGAGGACCTACCGACTGGCGGCGGGGACCAGGACCCAGAGAACTTCGACGGCCTCGTCGGTGGGATTGACCCACGTATGAGGTTCGCGGCCCGGGAAGGTGACGGTGTCGCCGGCGCTGAGCTCGTATTCTTCGTTAGTGAGGATCAGGCGGATCTGCCCCTTGATCACGTGCAGCACATCCACATCGCAGTCCACTGCGTAAAGCTCCGCCTCGCCACGGCCGCGCGGCTCAATGACAGCCTGGATGATCTGGATGCGGCGTTCGGAACGGGCAGTGAGCAGGCGCTCCACAATGCCTTCGCCGCCCAGGGAGATCCGGGGTCCGTCATTCCGTTTGGTCAGGTGTGTCTCGGGGGCCAAAAACAAATCACCGATGGAAATGGACAGGACCTGGCACAGGGTTACCAGCGAGGCAACAGAAGGCGACGTGAGATCCCGTTCCACGCGGCTGAGGAAGCCCTTGGTCAGGCCAGTGGCATCGGCAACCTGCTCGATGGTCAGCCGCTGGGACTGCCGGGCGGCACGGATTCGGGAACCGATGGCAACCGGGGTGTTGCTCGGCTCAACTGGCAGTGCCTTCATATGCGGACCTTTCATGGCCGGCGGTCCGGTCCCATCTCTGGAGCAATCCTAATGGCCAGCAGCAGGCATGACACTGCGGGCGCCGGGTTCAGCAGCATTTGGAGCGACCGGCCTTGACTGTTACGCCGGTCACAGAATACGGTTCTTAGCAACAAGTGTTGCCTGTGAGGCAATATTTGAGGAAATCTTCCTCCCCAAACCCCCAAGAGCAGCGGAATACCGGCTTCCCCAGCAGCGCCGCCGGGATTCAAGCCACGCTGCAGATCAGCTCCAAGGAGCCCCAAATGGACGCTAACTTCGTCAACATCGCCATCGTGGTGGTGTACCTTATCGCCATGCTGGCCTTCGGCTGGTGGGGCAAGTCCCGTACCAAGAACAACAGCGACTTCCTCGTGGCCGGCCGCCGTCTCGGCCCCTTTCTCTACACCGGC
>DASSIA010000301.1:0-3402 GCA_035692345.1 Arthrobacter sp.
GAACGCGCCAAGCCCGTCACCTCCAGCGCCGCGCACTTCTCTGTGGACAACTTCATGAACAGCCCGCGGTACGACGAGATTGTGGAGCTGGTCCGGGAGCAGAACACCGAAGGCGCAGCGCCCGACGCCGGTGCTGCCGCCGGCCACGGTGCCCACGTTGCCAATGCCCCGGTGGACGCGGCACCAGCCGAGGCTGTGGAGGCGGCGCCGCCGTCGGACATCCTCGTTGCCAACAGTGTCATCCTCAACGGCACCGCCACCACCCGCGATGCCGCCATCGACGAAGCCGGCCGGCTCCTGCTGGTCCGCGGCGCCGTGGACGAAGGCTACATCGCGGCGATGCACGAGCGTGAGGAGTCCGTGTCCACGTACATGGGCAGCTTCCTGGCCATCCCGCACGGCACCAACGCGGCCAAGGACCACATCCTGAAGTCCGCGGTCTCGGTGATCCGCTACCCGGACGGCATCGACTGGAACGGCAAGCAGGTCAAGTTCGTGGTGGGTGTGGCCGGTATCAACAACGAACACCTCCACATCCTGTCCTCCATCGCGAAGGTCTTCACCAACAAGGCCCAGGTGGCCCAGCTGGAAGCGGCGACGTCGGTTGAGGAAGTCCTGGACCTGTTCGGAAAGGTGAACGCATAGTGAAGGCGGTACATTTCGGCGCCGGGAACATCGGCCGCGGGTTTGTGGGGCTGCTGCTGCACCAGGCCGGGTACGAGGTGGTGTTCGCGGACGTCGTGGACGCACTCATCGAGCAGCTGGCGGCTGCGGACAGCTACAACGTCCACGAGGTGGGGGAGGACCCCACCGTCCGGACGGTGGACAACTTCCGGGCGCTGAACTCCGGCACGCAGGAAGCGGAGCTGGTGCGGGAAATCGCGACGGCGGACATCGTCACCACCGCCGTGGGACCGCACATCCTGAAGTTCGTGGCGCCCGCCATCACCAAGGGCATCGCGGCGCGGGCTCCCGGGCTGGCGCCGCTGCAGGTCATGGCGTGCGAGAACGCCATCAACGCCACCGACATCCTCCGGGCGGAAGTCGCCGGGCTCTGGGACGACGCCGCCGGTTCGCTGGACTCCGCGGCGGTGTTTGCGAACACTGCCGTGGACCGGATCGTGCCCAACCAGGCGCCCGGCCAGGGCCTGGACGTGACCGTTGAGACATTCTTCGAATGGGTCATCGAACGGACGGCATTTGGCGATGCGGCGCCGGTCATCCCGGGCGCAACCTTCGTGGACGAGCTCGCGCCGTACATCGAGCGGAAGCTCTTCACCGTGAACACCGGGCACGCCTCCGCCGCGTACTTCGGGTTCGAGGCCGGGCTGGAAAAGATCTCTGAGGCGATGGCAGACCAGGACGTGGCGGAAGACGTCCGCGCGGTCCTTGAGGAGACCAAACAGCTGCTGGTGGCCAAGCACGGCTTCAGCAACGACGAGCAGGAAGCCTACGTCCAGAAGATCCTGGTCCGGTTCTCCAACCCGCACCTGCCCGACACGGTGAACAGGGTGGGCCGCGCCCCGCTGCGCAAGCTCAGCCGGCACGAACGGTTCATCGGGCCCGCCGCCGAGTTGGCGGAGCGCGGGATCGTTCCGGAAGCGCTGCTCGGGGCCATCGCCGCGGCCCTGCGCTTCAACGATCCCGCCGACGCCGAGGCCACAGAACTCGCGCAGATCCTGGCCTCGTCGTCCCCGGCCGACGCCACCGTCCGGATCACCGGGCTCGCTCCGGACCACCCGCTGTTCGCTGCCGTGTCCACCCTGGTGGAGGAACGCCAGGCGGAAGGGGCGAAGGCCCCCGCCTAGCACCCACCCTTCCCAACGCTCTCTCACGTTTGGCGGGTTTTTCCCGGACGCTCTATCACCTGGTGATAGAGCGTCCGCGTTTAAGGCACCAAACGTGAGAGAGCGTCCGGGGGACAGGTTCGCGGGCCTTGTGGAAAGCTGGTGGGATGACCCCGAACCCAGGTGCCCTGACCCCTTTGCTGACTGCCGACGTCGACGGCGGGACGTTCCGGCTCCGGCACGCCGTGTCCGCTGACCTGCCCGCCATCGTGGCGCTGCTGGGCGACGATTCCCTGGGTGCCGGGCGCGAACGTACCGAGGACATGTCCCCTTACGAGCGGGCCT
Source organism: Arthrobacter sp. (assembly GCA_035692345.1). Taxonomy (GTDB): domain Bacteria; phylum Actinomycetota; class Actinomycetes; order Actinomycetales; family Micrococcaceae; genus Arthrobacter. The sequence continues at coordinate 2,133 of DASSIA010000301.1, forward strand.
TCGAGGCGATCGACGCCGACCCGGCCCACGTGCTCATGGTGGGGGAGCTGACGCCGCCGGGCGCTGCTGAAGGCCCCGTGGTGGCCACCTTCCAGCTGAGCTTCCTGCCCGGCATCTCGCGGCAGGGGTCCTGGCGCTCGCAGATTGAGGCGGTCCGCGTGGCCGGCAGCCTTCGCGGCCAGGGCCTGGGGAACCTGATGGTGCAGTGGGCCATCGACGAGTCCCGGCGCCGCGGCTGTTCGCTGATGCAGCTGACCACGCATAAGTCGCGGACGGCCGCCCACCGCTTCTACGAACGCCTCGGCTTTGATGCCAGCCATGAGGGTATGAAGCTCACGCTTTGAAGCGGCCGCTAGGCCTTTTGGGAACCCTTGGGCACAAACAGTGTGTCCGCCTGCTCCAGGGACATGCCGTTGGTTTCAGGCACCTTGAACATCACAAAGAAGAACGACGCCGCTGCGAACAGCGCGTACATGGCGTATGTCAGCGGCAGCGAAGCCGAGGCCAGCACAGGAAAGCTGAGCGTGATGGCGAAGTTGGCCACCCACTGGGCTGCGGCCGCCAGGCCCAGGGCGCGGGCGCGGATCCGGGACGGGAAGATTTCGCCCAGGAGGACCCACACCAGCGGGCCCCAGGATGCGCCGAAGCTGACCACAAAGACGTTGGCCGCCACGAGGGCCACCGGACCCCAGGCGCCGGGCAGGGAGATCCCGGAGCCTGAACCCACGGCGGAAGAGAATGCCAGCGCCATAGTGCCCAGTGAGACGGCCATGCCGATGGAACCTGCCAGGAGAATGGGACGGCGGCCGATCCGGTCCACAAGGGCGATGGCTACCAGCGTCACCAGGATGTTGGTGATGGACGTGGCCACGGAGATGGTGAGCGAGTCCTTTTCCTGGAATCCCACGGCCTTCCACAGCGTGGTGGAGTAGTAGAAGATCACGTTGATGCCCACGAACTGCTGCAGCACCGAAAGGATGATGCCCACCCAGACCACCGCCTGCAGGCCGAAGGTCTTGCCGCGGAGCGATCCCTTCTGGCCGGCCTGCCTGTCCTCTTCGATGGCGTCCTGGATCTCGCGGATGTGCCGGTCGGTGTCCCCGGACGGGGCGATGGAGTTGAAGACCGTGCGCGCTTCGTGTTCCTTGCCCTGGAACACCAGGAACCGCGGCGACTCGGGCAAGGTGAAGGCGATCCAGCCGTAGACCACGGCAGGAACCGCGGCGGCAAGGAACATCCAGCGCCAGGCCTCCATGCCCAGCCAGAACAC
>DASSIA010000302.1:0-2820 GCA_035692345.1 Arthrobacter sp.
CAACCATCATTCCCACCCTGGGCTGGCATTGGCTGCTCGGGACCGGAACACTCCTTGCCTTGATCCTACTGCCAGCACTGCTGTGGGGCCTGCCGGAATCCACCGTATTCATGATTCGAAGGGGAGGCCGGACAGAAAACGTGACGAAGGTACTGAGCGCCATCATTCCCGGTTTTGACATGAAAACGGTGGATCTGACAGGGGCGGCTCCTTCCGGCGGCGCCAAGCCGGTTGGAGGCGTCAGGGCGGTGCTGTCCAAGAAACTTGTGGTTGTATCGCTGCTGATCTGGCTTTGCTACTTCATTTGCGCCGCAGTGGTTTATATGTTCCTGAACTACCTGCCGCTCATCGTCAAGCAACTTAATATCGACGCCGCGGGGACAGGCAATGTGGTGTCGATGTTCGGCCTCGGCGGTGTGATCGGGGCTTTGGCCATCGGTTTTGCCATGGAGAAGCTGGGCAAATATGTATCCCTCGGTGCGGCCTTCACGCTGGCCGCCGGCGCCGCCTGGATCCTGGCGTCAGTCAACCTGACCCTGCCCCTGCTGCTTGTTCTGGGCTTCACCATCGGCGTTGTGCTGGTGGGTGCCAACAGCGGCATGAACGCACTGAGTACATCGGTTTTCCCCACTGAAGCCCGCGCGACCGGTGTGTCATGGATGCACAGCTTCGGGAAGGCCGGTTCCATCGTCAGCGGTCTGCTGGGTGGCGTGATGCTGGGCGCAGGATGGGGCGTGGACCAGATCTTCTTGGCCCTGGCCATTCCGCTCCTGGCGGGAGCTGCGGCCGTGGGTGCAGTCAGGGCAGTGACCATACGCCGTTCACGTGCCGACTCATAAGGCGGCTTGCATTTACCGACCCTGATCGTCGCATGGTCACCGGACCGCAGCGATACAGAGTCCAATTCGAGCCACCTTGCTCCTACTCCAGAGCAAGGTGGCTCGGCTGTTTGCGGAGCCAGCCGGAGAACAGTTTCGGTGAACACAAACTTCCGGACGGGATACTGGCGGTCATGCAAGCTGAGTTTTAGGGCTGGTGAACCGTCTGGGGACCCTTCTTCTCCTACCTCATCTTGTTTGCCTCAGGCTGCCGTGATGATGGGCACGAGGATGTGGGGGGTGAGCCTTTCGGCGGATGAAGGCGGCAAGGGGCGCAGGTCCTTCGGCAGCCAGTGAGTGGCTGCAGGAAGGGTTCACGGATGTCCACTATTCCGGCCGCTCGGGCAGCCCCAGCCATTTTCCGGAACCGGTCTTTTGGTAATAAGCGGAGTCCCAAGAACGCTTGGGAGACGCTTTTGCCTTGCGGCCGTTCCATACGTAGCCTCTTCGTCATCTGCCTCGGCGTAGAAGGAGTTAGTCTCTGCGGCTAGGTCGATGAAGAAGCGGCGGAACGCTTCGCGCTGGACGGGATCGATAAGGGGAGCTTCTTGGATGCTGACCGACAGTGTCTGAACGTCTCCTTCTCGGCCACGCGAGGTGTCATGGATCATCAGGTGCCGGCGGGAAATGCGAGTCGCGTCCCGCACAGATGCTTCCGTAGTCTCATGAACGAAGACCTGGAACAAGTGCCCCTGGCTGGAGTTCACAGCCGAGATTTCATCGGGGAGATCCTCCGGATCAAGAAGCGGTGGACCTTCCACGTGTAAAGCTGCTCCGGGCTCGCTTGCCCCGGGCCACAGTCATGCCACACTGACCAGCGCTCTGAACACCTGCCATCGCTTCCGGGGACTCCATCCAGAGCCCGCCCAGGAACAGCAGCCACGACAGCAGCCACCTCATCGCTGGACAAAGGGTTTGGCCGCTTGCTCGCTCGGCGGGAACAGCGCTAGGGAGACACAAAGACCTCCGGGTGAAGCGGGACTCACAAGTCCCCTGCTCCACCCGGAGGTCTTCTTTATGTCTCCCCAGCACGCCGCAACAATTTCCCACTACCCAGGCATCGAGCTAGGCATTTCCGCGCGGACTTTGCTTTGGTTGCGGGTGCGCCGAAGCGTCAGCGCCGTCTCTCGGCCGGCGAACCATGCACGAGCGTCCGTATTCCGATACCAAGGACAAAAGCCGTGGCAAGGCCTAAGAGGGCCCAGGAGATGAGTTCCGAGCCGGCGACGCCGAGGGTTCCGAGCCATCTGATGCCGTAGTTCGCCGACGTTGACACCGGGAAGGTGAAGATCCAGAACGTCAGCGAGAACGGCAGGCTGGCGTACTGGGGAATTAGAACCACCTGCATCAGAATCATCATGAGGAGGATTCCCGTGAGTCCTAACTGGATGATTCCGGAACCCTCCGGGCGGATGACTATCCAAGCAACGCAGGCCGTTGCGGGGGCGGCCAGGTACCCGGCCAAGACGGGCTTCAAGTCGTCCGGCATTTCAATCCCGGCCATGAAGCGCACCGTCACCACAGTCCCGATCATCAGCCAGAAAAAACCACCGGTTCCCCACGCAGCGATCGCCGCTTGGGGCCATCCCATGGTGGAGAAGCCGATGCTGGCGATGAAGGGACCTGCAGCAACCGGAAGCAGGTAACCCGGGTGAACCCATTCCAGGGTCACTCCACCGGTCACCCAATGGACCAGAAGCCTGGCTCCGAGGAGTGTGAGAGCGACGATGAAGAACAGGCACAGCGCAGACCAGAACAGCTTGTTGTATTCGATGTAGTGACTGCTCAGGAGGATGCCCACCAGGGGAATGAAGGACGCCGACGGGCCAGTCCCGGGGTGGCCCAGTTCCTTGTCGAAGTGTCCCTTGGACCTGTACCGGAAACTTTTCGCCAGGTACCAGACAAGCAGGACGGACCAGATACCGGCACTGATCCCGTAGAA
>DASSIA010000303.1:0-2544 GCA_035692345.1 Arthrobacter sp.
GGCGGTGTGCTCGGAGTGTTTCCCGTCCGAGACCGGCAGCAACTGCAGCATCGGGCCGCCGTCGGTACCGAGTAATTCGCTTCCATCGTCTGTCATTCCGCGGTGCGGGAGGCCCAGTTTTTCGGTGTAGAAACTGCGGGCCCGCGCTGCATTATCGACTGGCAGGATGGTTGTGGCTGTGCTCAGGGCTAAATTCATTTGGCCACCTCCTACGCTGGAAATCTTACGCCTGAGCGGCCCGGAAAGATCCCCCACGGAGCCGGCTGTGCTGCACACTGGAATTTCAGCAATCCAAAGGAGAACCATGACCGCTGTATCGCCGGACGCCACGCCGTGGAAAATCACGTTGGGAGAGCTCGACGAGAAAATGGGCGTGAAAATCGTCGAAGAGTCCGTCGAACGCGTGGTGGCCACCATGCCTGTGGAGGGCAACAGGCAGTCGTTCGGCCTGCTGCACGGCGGCGCGTCCCTGGCCGTGGGTGAGGCCGTGGGTTCGTGGGCGGCCGTCATCCACGCGAGCACGTTAGGGAAGACGGCCGTAGGGGTGGACGTGTCAGCAACGCACCACCGTTCCGCGCGCGAGGGCCAAATCACCATCACGGCCACACCCATCTACCTTGGCGGCACCCTGACCACGCACGAGGTACTGATCACGAACGACGCCGGCCAGCGCCTCTGCACGTTGCGCATCACCAACATGCTCATGGATCGCACCAAGTAGCCCGCCCTCCCCATGTAGGTCGCGCTTGGCTACTTAGTTGGGGTGGGGCGCTGCCGCTTCCGCCGTCGGGCCAACGCCAGCAACACACCGCCGACGACGAGGACCAGGGCGGCCAGTCCGGCGGCCAGGTTGAGCCCGGAGGCGCCGGTATGGGCCAGACTGTCACCGGCCGGACGTACGACGGCGGCGCTGTCACCTGCCGTGGGCACCGCACCGTTCGCCGTCGGTACGGCGGCAGGCCCTGCGGCAGTCGGCACAACCACGGGCGCCGGGGCGTCGATGGCGAACGACGCAACGGCCGGGGCAGACATGACTCCGTCAACAGCCTGCGTGACTGACACCGTGTGGGTGCCAAGGGCCAATCCGGCGGGGAACGGCACACTCCACTGTCCGCCGGCCACCAGGACCAACGGAGCCACGGTACGCGCAACGGACCTCGTCCCGGCTCCCCCGCCAACCGGAGTGCCGGTCAGCGGAACCCCGTCAACGGACACGGTCACCTCGGCGCCGGTCAGCCCGCTTCCTGAAATGGTGGCTGGAAGAGCATCCTCCAGGAGGTGCTGTCCATCGGCGATGCTCGATAGGGCAGGGGGCGGCGGGGTCACCGTGAACACTCCGGTTGCCGCCGGGCTGTCAGGAATACCGGGGGACGACAGCACCGCTGTCACGTTCACCTTCCCGAAGACTGCCGGGCCTGTCAGGGGAACTGACCAGCGGCCGTCCAGGCCGACCGTTCCTGTCCCCCTGACATCGCCGGACAGCGTCACAACTGCACCGGGCGCTCCTGTGCCCGCAACACTCCTCAACTCCGGCAACGGTGCGGATGCCGGCGTCGTGATTACCGGGACAGACAGGGACGATGGAGCGACGATGGCGGTCAGCGTGACGGCGCCCGAGCGGCTGAAGCCGTTGACGGTTTCCGCCGTGAACGATAGCGGCCCCGCTGGCAGCGGCGCCATAAAGGACCAGTTTCCTTCGGCATCCACCGGCACGTCGAGCGGCTGCTGGCCTGCCACCGTAATGCGGACTTTCGAATTAGGTGCCACGGCAGAGGCGGGAGCGGCGGAAACACGCCCCGTGACACTGGACCCGGCAGCGAACGTCAGGTTCGCGGGCGCGATGAGTTCAGGCTTGTTGAGGAACAGTTGGAGCTGCACTCCACCGGGGATCGTGGCGAGGGAGTCCTCGAGGGTGGCGGCAATGGCCAGGGTCTGGACGATCCCAACACTTTCGGCGCCCGTGTGGGTGCCCACCGCAAAGTTGCCGCTGATCCAGGGGCCGCCGGAGTCGCCGCCCGCCGACTTTACCGACGTCGAATCGAAGGCGCGGACCGGCCGCAGGTCGTTGTCATAGTTCGGCGGAACGCTCTTCCGTCCCGGCATCATCCAGATGCCCACGGCATCAACGGTGCCGCACTTCCAGCCTGATGTCCGCCCGGAACGGCACACCTGCTGGCCCTGGAACGGCGCCGTAGTTCCGACGATCTTGACCGGATCCGGGGTAACGGGATTGCCCCACGTGGTGGCAGCCGGCTGAAGGTTGAGCCCCGGTGCGATGGCCTGGATGACGGCAATATCGGTGCCGGCACCAGAACCGGCGGCTGTCGAGTTGTTCGGACCACCGAACTGGCTGAACCCGAATGTGCCAAGCGGGGCGAGCGGCCGCACCAGCGGAGTAGTAACCCCGCCAGCCGGAGCGGAGGTGGGGGGTTCGATGCTCGCCGCCTTGGCTAAGCCGTCCTCCGCACAGTGCCCGGCGGTCAGGACCAGCGGCAGCCCGGTGGGGCCGAACGCGCCAAAGCCCGCCGAGCAGATCGCCATGTC
>DASSIA010000304.1:0-12426 GCA_035692345.1 Arthrobacter sp.
CCGGATTCTTATGGGCATTGGTGCCGCGGGCGGCGGCGTAGTAGCGATGGCCATGGTGCGGGACCTGTTCTCCGGCTATGCCATGGTCCGGATGTTCTCGCGCATGGCACTGGTCAACGGCCTGGCTCCCATCCTGGCCCCGGTCATCGGATCGCAGCTGCTCCTGGTAATGCCCTGGCCGGGAATCTTTGTGTTCCTCGCGGGCTACGGCACGCTGGTCATCATCGCGGCCCTCTTCGTGGTCCGCGAAACGTTGCCGCCCGGGAAGCGCGGCCTGTCCGGCATGACTGCCGGCCAGCGCTACAAAGTCCTTTTCACGGACCGGATCTTCGTGGGCCTCCTGCTCGTGGGCGGCATGAACTTTGCCGGCCTCTTCACGTACCTGTCAGCATCGCCCTTCCTGTTCCAGGGCATTTTTGGCTTCTCGCCGCAGCAATACGGCCTGCTGTTCGGCATCAATTCCCTGGGCATCGTGGCGGGAGTCCAGATCAGCTCCAGGCTGATCCGGCGAGTCCCGCCGCAGTGGATCCTTGCCTGTTCCACGGCCTGGATGTTCCTGATGGCCCTGCTGATCGTGGCCTTTGACCGGGCCGGCCTGGGGCTCTGGGGCGTAATGGTTCCGCTCTGGTTCTACATCATGGGCGCAGGCTTCACGTTCCCCTGCGTGCAGGTGCTGGCGCTGGCGAGCCACGGCGCGCAGGCCGGGACTGCTGCGTCCCTCCTGGGTGCGGCGACCTTCCTGATGGCCGGGGTGATCTCGCCGGTAGTCGGGTGGCTTGGGATCACCAGCGCGACCCCCATGGGCGCGGTGCAGGCCTCATGCATCCTCGTGGCGATAGCCGGTCTCTGGCTCGTCGTCAGGCCGCGCACCGTGCCGTCGATCCAATGAACACCGGCGATCCACAGTCAAAACGCAAACCGCACCGCAACCCCCGGGGGCTGTTCCTCGGGGCGGTGCTGGGCGCAGTCGCCGGCTATTTCGCCGGGCGCCTGTTCGGCGGTGGCGCCATCGGCATCATCCTGGGGGCGCTGGCGGGCGCCGCCCTGCTGTACCGGGTCAACCCTGGCCCCTGGAACCGCCCCTAGCACCAACGTCCGGACCCCGGCCGATGGGCCGACCTTGCCGCTGGAGAGCTTTCCCGCGATAAAATAGATCCGTGCCCAGCTGGCAGTTCCCCTCGCCACTTCCGGCCACATGGCAACGTTGCGACTCCGGCATCCTGCCCTTGTGGTGGGACCGGCTGTGCGCCCAGACCGGCGAGCAGTCCGCGGCCCTCTACGCTGCCGGGCTCTTCACGGAGGACCGCCGCAGGCCCATCGCCCAGTGGTTCAACCCCGCCTTCAACGCAGCCCTCCTGGTGGCCCCTGAGACCTCTCCTGAGTGGCCGGTGCAGCGCTTCGGCATCTTCTATGCACCGCCGGCCTCCGGCTTTGCCCGCGTCCACTCAGCACCCCACGAGTGGCATCCGCGGGAACCACGGAAGTCCCCCACCGAGCAGGAGGCCTTCCTGGCAGCCATCGCCGAGGCTGAGCGGTTCCTGCAGGTGGAAATGGACTTTGTCTGAGGCGACAAAAAATCCCCGCCTCACGCAGAGGACGGGGATCTTTTGTTTGTTTGCTCCTCCTGCTGGACTTGAACCAGCAACCCTTCGATTAACAGTCGAATGCTCTGCCAATTGAGCTAAGGAGGAATGAAGCAGGTATGACATTAGCAAAGGTTTCCCGGGATTGGGAAATCGACGCCAGCTCGCACGCAAATACCCTCCCCGGGTATAAAAAAATCCCCGTTCCGGAGGCCCGGAACGGGGATTGCGCGCTCCTCCTGCTGGACTTGAACCAGCAACCCTTCGATTAACAGTCGAATGCTCTGCCAATTGAGCTAAGGAGGAATGAAGCGGGTACCAGCCTAGCAAAGACCCCGGCTGGAAGCGAAATCAGGAGTGAAGCCGGGAAACCAAATCGGCCTCTTAGGCGTCCGAGCGCAGTGCCCGGCGCTCCATTTCGAGCATCATCAGTTCCCGGTTGAGCCGCTGGAAATCCTCCGGATTCGCTGCCGGATCCAGCCGCTGCAGCTGGCCCATCTTGTCCGCCTTCACGCGCGTGATCTGGAGCTCGAAGAGCCGGGACAGAATGTCCTTGCAATACTTCTGGACGGCTTCAGCGGTGCTCGCAGGCAGCGGCACCACAGCGAGTTCGGAGACGAGCGGACGAAGCGGTTCCGGGACTTCGTGCATGATCTGCTCCACCCAGCGCAGGGGCTCGCCGATCAGTCCGGGACCCGAGGCCCGCATGGCGTCGTGGACGGCCTGGAATGCCGGAGTGACGAACCGCGCCGCCTCGAAGCGTTCCCAGATGCCGCCGCCCAGGAGGGCCGGCTCCTGCAGTGCCACCTCCAGCGACTGCCGCTCCATGGAGGCCACCGGGTCCCGGGGGTCGGGCCGGTGATAGGAGGGGACAGCGCCCGACGACGGCCCGGCAGCCACACCGGGTCCGCCGGGTTGGGCGGGGCCCCCCGCAGCAGGCCGTCCGTCCGGCCGCGACGTCCCGGCAGCTGCCGGCACCCTTGCACCGCCGTTCTTCATGGCCGCACCAACAGCCCGGCTGACCTCTTCGACCGGGATGCCCAGCCACCCGGCCAACTGGCGCGCATACGCCGGCCTGATGCCCGCGTCACGGATCTGCGCCACCACCGGAGCCGATTCCCGCAGCGCCGCCACGCGGCCCTCCACGGTGTCAAGGTTGTGGCGCTTCAAGGTTGCCTTAATGGCAAACTCGAACAGCGGCCGGCGCGTCGCGATCAGGTCCCGCACGGCCGCGTCACCCCTGCTCTGGCGCAGGTCGCAGGGGTCGGCGCCGGTGGGCTCAACAGCCACGTACGTCTGGGCCGTGAAACGCTGGTCTTCCTCGAAGGCCCGCAGGGCCGCCTTCTGCCCGGCGGCGTCACCGTCAAAGGTGAAGATGACCTCTCCCCCGGTACCGTCGTCGGACAGCAGGCGGCGGGCGATCTTAATGTGCTCGGTGCCGAACGCGGTGCCACACGTGGCCACCGCCGTCGGGATTCCCGCCAGATGGCAGGCCATCACGTCCGTATACCCCTCCACCACCACCAGCTGGCGGTCCTTCGCGATGCTGCGCTTGGCGAGGTCGATCCCGTAGAGCACCTGGGACTTCTTGTAGAGGGTGGTCTCAGGCGTGTTCAAGTACTTGGGGCCCTGATCGTCCTCGTACAGCTTGCGCGCGCCAAACCCGATGGTGTCGCCGGCGATGTCGCGGATGGGCCAGATGAGCCGGCCGCGGAACCGGTCGTAGATGCCACGGTTGCCTTCGGAGAACATGCCCGTGAGTTTCAGCTCCTGGTCCGTGAAACCTCGGCCGCGCAGGTGCTTCAGGAGCGCGTCCCAGCCCTGCGGCGCATACCCCACGCCGAACTGCTCGGAGGCCGCGCGGTCAAAGCCGCGGCCGTACAGGAAGTTCCGGCCTTCGGCGGCGCCGGGTGTCAGCAGCTGGGCGCGGAAGAACTCATCGGCAATCTTGTGGGCATCCAGGAGGCGCTGGCGCTTGCCCACTTCTTCGCGGTTGGGGCCGGTGCCGCCGTCTTCGTAGCGCAGCTCGTACCCGATGCGGGCGGCGAGCTTTTCCACGGCTTCATGGAAGGAGGTGTGGTCCAGTTTCTGGACAAAGGCAATGACGTCCCCGTCTTCGCCGCACCCGAAGCAGTGGTACCTGCCCACCTGGGGGCGCACGGTGAACGACGGCGACCGCTCGTCGTGGAAGGGGCACAGGCCCTTGTAGGTCCCCAGCCCGGCACCCTTGAGCGTGACGTAGCCGTCAACCACTTCCTTGATGTCCGTGCGCTGGCGTACTTCGTCGATATCTTCACGTTTGATCAGGCCAGCCACAAAGACATCCTAGTCCTCACCCGCCGTCGGAGATCCCGCGGCCGGACCTAGCGGCGGCCCCGCGCACCATCCACGGCAGCCTTCCGGGCGGAGCCCTCCTGCAGGCTGAGGGCCAGCACGGGGCAGAGGGACACGGCCTCCCGGGCTGCTTCCCTGTCACCATCCCGGATGGGAACGTCCGTTCGCTCCCGGCCCACTTTGCCGCGGGCCACCGGGTATCCCCAGTCGTCCCTGTCAAGCACCCCGGGGAGCAGTTCAGTGCACAGCCCGCGGCCGTCGCACGTGGTCCAATCGATGTGCAGGATGGTGCTCATGGCGTCATCACTCCAGAGCCGGTGCAACGTCCGTTCAGGTGTGCGCGGACGTCGTCGGCAAAGACCTCCAGAGCGCTGCTGACCAGCCCGGCTGTTCCGTCCGGGTGCCTGCACGCCCCCCGCCCGGAAACAAGCTTGGCGAGGCGGTCCAGTTCACCTGGCAGCCGGGGATTTCTTTCGCGGGCGGCGATCCGGTTAAGTACCGACGCCATGGCCGGCAGCCCGAACATGCAGGGTCCGCACTGTTTGGCTGATTCCCCGGCGAGGTAGGTGACCATCCGCGCCGTGGCCTGCACCCCGCAGGCATCCCGGCCCAGCGCGTGGATTACGCCGGCACCGGGCCGCACCACGTGGCCTGCCACCCCGCCGGGTGAGATCAAGTACGGCTCCGGCCGCACCCAGCGGCCGTGATACCCCCCGACCAGAACGGCGGACAATGTGGCCGGATCCATGCCTGCCGACTGGAGGACGTCGGTCAGATTCGCCCCGCCTGGAACCTCCAGGACAACATCGCGGATCGGGTCCGGACCCGTGACCGAAAGCAGTCGGGTGCCCGGATCAGCGGAAGTCCCTGATCCGCGGAACCACGCGGCGCCGTACCGGGCGATCAGGGCGATCTGCGCCAGGGTTTCGACATTGACCACGAGGGTGGGGTGCCCGTTAAGGCCGGACTCGCTCAGGCGCCGCCGCTGGTCGAGTGGGAGCGCTGAGCCGGTGGAAATCCTGTTCACGACGGCGCTTGCCTCGCCGGAGATGAAGGTTTCCGGCGATTCCACCAGCTCTATCCGCCGCGCACCCGGATGCTCCGCGAGCGCACGCTCCAGACCGGGGATGCTGAACGACGGCACATAAAGATACATGCGCACTCCCCGCAGCGCTCTGGTCAGCACCAACAGGCCGTCGATCACCAGATGGGGGGCATGGGCCAGGAGGGTCCTGTCCTTGAAGCTCAGCGGTTCCCCCTCCGCGCCGTTGCCGATCACCACCGGCCGTGCCGGAAACAGGCCCGCCCGCCCGGATTCCGCTGTGGCAGCGGCCTTGCGCCAGGTTTCGAAGGCAGCGCCGCCGCGGCCGGTGAGGCCCGAGGCCTCCAACACGGCCAGCAAGCCGGGTGCGGCGGCGTCGGTGTCCAGCGCCCCGAAGGTGTCCAGATGCCATTCCAGCCGCGGATCCGGGCCCGCAGCGAGCAGCCTGGTCACCTGCTGCGGGGCGCCCCGTAGCGGCTGCAGCCCGGCAGGGAGAATAGTCACAGGAAATTCCCTTCCCTTGCTTTGGAAGTTTCGAGGAAACCTGGCGAAAGCCGCCACAGCAGGGCGGCAGCAACGGCAACGCCCGATGCAACCGCCAGTACAAGGAACCATGGACTGCCGGCGTCCGTGCCATTGCCGATCGCGTGGGCCATGGCTACGGGCCAGATCCCGTAAGTGAGCCAGTGGACGGCTTTGAAGGTTCGCTGCCCGATCCTGTGCCGGAGGAAGGCTGTCACCAGAACGGCCGCCACAAGATCGAGGGCCACCGTCCCCAGTCCCTGCCAGAACGGCTGAAAAGCACCCAGGAACGGCACCACGACGTCCACCGGACGCAGCTTGGCAAAAGAGTCCAGCAGCAGGGACCCAACGTGCAGCCCCAGGAAAACAGTGGCAAGCACCGCAATGTTCCGGTGCAGGATGCTGATGGAGAACCTCGGCAATACCAGCAGCGGCCTGCCGGACCGGTTGAGGATCCCCAGCAGGACAGAAACGGTAAACAGCGCCAGGGACATAAACCCGCTCACCCGGCCGAACGCCCACATGGCCTCATCCATGGGAGAGAACCTCCCCGGCGCTTCGGCTCTCGGCCGGCCAGCCTCCGGTTGCTGCGGTCCGTCCCTGCCGGTCCACAAAACGGGCCGGGATACCCTCAGACCTGAACCATTCGGGCGCTGCCAGGCCGCGGACCACGGCCGCCGTGCTGTACGCGTTGGCTTCCAGGCACGTGGGCGCCGCTACCGTGACCGAGCGCCAGATGGCCTCGGCAGGGCGGCCGAACCGGGGATCGAGAATGTGGTGGACCTCGGCCCCGGCATGCGTCCAGCGCCGCTTCTGCGTGCTGGACGTGGCCAGCGCGAATCCGGGTTCCAGTGCGATGCGCTGGCTCGGATCCGATGGCAGATCCTGCACAATGACCTGCCACGGTCCTGGCTTTGCGGAGACATCCGGACCGGGTCCGGCGGTCGCCAGGTCCCCGCCAAGGCTGACCAGCACCCCACAGCCCAGGCGTGCATGCACCGCGGCAGCGGCAAGGTCCGCCGCGACGGCCTTGGCAGTTGCACCCAGGTCCAGGCGGAGATCCGGCGGAACCGTCAGGAGCCGTCCGTCAAGAGTGATGCGTTTCCATCCGGGAACCCGGGAAACCGCTGGCGCAGCCGGCCCAGCACCGTCAGGCGCCGGTGGGGCGGGGGGAATGTCCACCGACAGAGGCACGCTGATGATGCCCCTGCCGTATCCCAGGGCGTCCAGATCGGCACCCAGGCCCGGGTCGACGTCGCCCTCAGTCAGCCGCGCCGCAAACAGGGCACGCTCCATGAGATGCCGGAGTATCCCGCTGACCCGCACTCCCCCCGCCATGGCGGGTTGGAGCATCATGAGTTCAGAATCGGCGCGGAAGCGGCTGCAGGCGAGGTCCACCTCCGCGACCACGGCACGCACCGCCTCTTCGGCTTCCGGAAGCATGGTGTGGTCGGTGACAGCAAGGGAAGCCTCGAGCCCCCACACAGTCCACCGGGATTGGGCTTCCATCTCAGGAACCCGACGACCTGCCGTGGGTGACGCTGCCATTGCCTGGCTGGACCGGGCTGGTGCCGGTGTAACTCCGCGAATGCCGCGTGCCGGTGTCCGGCGTGCTGCCCGCGGACCCTCCGGATGTGGAGGACCCGGAGGTGGAGGACCCGGACGTGGTCGCGCCGGTTCTGGCAACCACTGACGGTGTGGCGGAATACACGGCGGCGGCGGCAACACCGGCAGTTGCGAGACTGCCTACGCTGACGGCCACCGTGATGCCGCTGGCCAGGCGCTTGCCCCTATGACGAATACTCATGACCGGTCTCCTTATATGTGGGTTGCCCCGTCCTTCCATACTCCTCGCCGTTCCTGTGTAAATTCTTAGAACTGGCTGTATGCGAAGGATGCCGCTGTCACCAGAGCGACGGAAGGCTCCCCACCAGCCGTTCGTACATTGCCAGCGCCGAGCCGTCTGTCAGCGACGCCACCTGGTCGATGACCACCCTGAGCCGTGCGCCGTCGTCGGGCGCGTCCCGCCAGTCCGCAGCAAACATCGGCTCCAGGTGCCGGTCGCCGGTGGCGTTCAGGGCGGTGACCAGGGCGTGCAGCACTTCGCGCTGGCGCTCGTAGATGGGCTGGCGGTGTTCGGTGGTCATGACAAACGTGGTGGCCAGGCCCTTCATCACCGCGATCTCCATCACCGTTTCGTCCGGGACCATCAGCTCGGCGCTGTACCGGGTGAGGTCCTCCGGGCCGTACACGGCGCGCGTGGTTTCCAGTGCTCGCTGGCAGAACCGGCCGATCAGCTGGCTGGTCATGTTCTTCAGGGCAGCCATGGATTTGCGGCTGCCGTCGGCTTCGCGGACCCACACGTCGGTGGCTTCCAACCGGGCCAGGGCAGCGTCGATGGCGGCGGGGTCATTGTGCGGAAGGTACCACTGCTTGGCGTAGCCCACCACGCGGGCACGGTGGTCCGGGTTGTCCATCCAGCGCAGCTGGAAATGTCCGGCCACGATCGCGTCCTCGACGTCGTGCACTGAATACGAAATGTCGTCGGCGAGGTCCATAACCTGGGCCTCCAGGCAGGAGCGGCGCTCGGGAGCGCCTTCGCGGATCCAGTTGAAGATGGGCAGATCGTCCTCGTAAGCGCCGAACTTGCTGGTGCGCTGGCCGTGGATCACCGGTGCGTCCAGCGCGGACCAGGGGTATTTCGACGCCGCGTCCAGGCTGGCGCGCGTGAGGTTCAGGCCGGCCGGGCGCCCGTCGGGGGCCAGCACCTTGGGTTCGAGCCGGGTGAGGAGCCGGAGGGTCTGGGCGTTGCCCTCGAAGCCACCAATGGCATGTGCCATTTCGTTCAGGGCGGACTCACCGTTGTGGCCGAACGGCGGATGCCCCAGGTCATGGCTCAGGCACGCGGTATCCACCACATCCGGGTCGCAGCCCAGGGCGCGGCCCAGTTCCCGCCCCACCTGGGCGACCTCGAGGCTGTGGGTCAGGCGGGTGCGGACGAAGTCGTCCGTGTCCGGCGCGACCACCTGGGTTTTGGCGCCGAGGCGGCGCAGGGCCGAGGAGTGCAGCACCCGGGCACGGTCCCGCTCAAAATCGGAGCGGTAGTTGTTTTTTGGCGGCTCCTCCACCCAGCGCGCGGAGTCGTGGGCCTCGTAACCCGGCAGGGCCTGTGCCGTGGTGCGCGTCTCAGCCACCGGAAACATCCAGCTCCGCGGCTGAGATGTCCTGGGACTGTGCGGCGTTCAAGGCACGGGACTCCAGCCAGTCCTTGGGCAGCGCCGGCCTCTTGGGCGATCCGGCCCTGCCGCGCGGGCCTTCGGCATCCACGCCGGGGTACGGCGAGTCAAGGTCCAGCTGGTCCAGCGTTTCGCGGAGGATTTCGAGGCTGGTCACCAGTGCCAGTTTGGTCCGCAGTTCGCCGCCCACCACGTAACCCTTGAAGTACCAGGCGATGTGCTTGCGGATCTCGCGCAGGGCCTTGCCTTCATCACCGAAGGTTTCGACCATCAGTTCGGCGTGCCGGTAGACGCTCTCTGCCACCTGGCGCAGGTCCGGTTTGTGGCGCTTCCCGCTTCCTTCGAAGGCCGCCATCAGGTCGCCGAACAGCCACGGGCGGCCCTGGCAGCCGCGGCCCACCACCACACCGTCCACGCCGGTTTCGCGGACCATGCGGACAGCGTCCTCCGCGGACCAGATGTCACCGTTGCCCAGGACGGGAATGTCCGGCAGGGCTTCACGCAGGCGGGCGATCGCGGACCAGTCGGCCTGGCCCGAGTAGAACTGCGCCGCGGTGCGGCCGTGAAGGGCGACGGCGGCGACCCCGGCATCGCGGGCGATCCGGCCGGCGTCGAGGTAGGTCAGGTGGTCATCGTCGATGCCCTTGCGCATCTTGATGGTCAGCGGGACATTGCCCTTGGACGCCTCTTTGACCGCTGTCTGGACGATCGAGGTGAAAAGGTCGGTCTTCCAGGGCAAGGCGGAGCCGCCGCCGCGCCGGGTCACCTTGGGAACGGGGCAGCCGAAATTGAGGTCGATATGGTCCGCGCGGTCCTCTTCCACCAGCATGCGCACTGCCTGGCCAACCGTTACCGGGTCCACACCGTACAGCTGGACGGAGCGGACCTTTTCGTCGTCGTCGTGCGAGATGATCCGCAGGGACTCCGGTGTGCGCTCCACGAGGGCACGCGAGGTCACCATCTCCGCCACGTAGAGGCCGCCGCCGTATTCACGGCAGAGGCGACGAAAGGCGGAGTTGGTGATGCCCGCCATCGGAGCCAGGATCACGGGGGTGTCCACCGTGATGGGGCCCAGCTTCAGGGGCGGGAGTTCCAGCTTGGGGGCAGGAGGCGTTGCGGTAACAGTCACCTGTCCATTGTCTCAAAGCCGGGCAAATCGGCACGGCCGGCCAGCTGCTGCGGCCTAGCCGCGGTCCGCGCGGCGTCCGCGCCGCGTCTCGGCAGTCACCGCCGCCGCCGCTGCGAGCGCGCCGGTATCGCCGACGTCGTCCGGGTTGATGGAGGCGGCGCCCGGGGTGACTCCGGGACTTCGGAGATAGTGGTCCGGGCCGCCGATGGCTGGCTGCCCTGCCGTCCGCACACCCGTGGCTTTGACCACCAGCACGGCAATCAGGGTGGTCACGGGGATGGCGAGGACCAGGCCAATCGAGCCGACGAGCGTCCGGATGACCTCTTCGGAAAGCTCCGCGCTGGTCAGGGTGTCCCCCAGCGGCCGGTTGTACAGCATCACAATGATCAGGATGGGCAGGGCTGCTCCGGCGTAAGCGAACGCGATGGTGTACACCGTGGAAGCGATGTGGTCCCGGCCGATCCGCATGGCGGAGGTAAAGAGTTTGCGGGCGCTGGTGCCGGGAGCCAGCTCGTAGAGTTCCCAGACCGCGGACGACTGCGTGATGGTGACATCGTTCAGGACACCGAGCCCCGAAATGATCAGGCCGCACAGGATCACCCCGGAAATGGAAATGTTGGCCGAGGTATTAATCAGGGTGGCGGCGTCGTGACTGCCCACTCCTGCCAGGTTTGCGGCATCGGTGGCCCAAGCCGCCAGGAGGGCCGTGATGGCCAGGCCAAACATGGTGCCCAGCAGCGCTGTGGATGTCCGTGCCGAGAAACCGTGGGCAAAATACAGGACACCGATCATGATCACCGTTGACCCCACCAGTGCCAGCAGCAGCGGAGGTTTTCCCTCCACCAGGCCGGGCAGCATAAAGCCGGCCAGGACGAAGTAGGCGCCGACCAGCCCGATCAGCGCCCGGAGCCCGCGCCAGCGCGCCACCGCAATGACCACCAGTGCGTAAAGGAGCGCCAGGAACACGATGGGCAGGGTCCTGACGAAGTCAACAAAGATGTAGGCCGGTGACCCCTGAGACGCCGCAGCGCCCTGGGCGTGGGACAGGTTGAGGTACCTGATCTGGTCGCCCGGCTTGACGCCGTGGGATTTTGCCACGTCCGGGTTGATCACGACCTTGACGGGGCTGCCGCCCTGGTCCGGTTCCGTAAAAGCGAACATGCAGTCGGAACCGGTCGGAGCGGGCTGGCCGGTGGTGTCCCCGGACGGGCCTGCGGCGCTGGAACCCTGCATGCAGCTTTCCTCGACCACACTCTGGATCTTCCCGGTATCGAACGTGACACCGGGTGCTGCCGAATACGGGCTGGCCAGGGATATCCCTTCCTTGGACCCCGAGGGCCACAGCATTGCCATGCCTGCAAGCGTCAGGAGCGTCAGCGGCACCAGCACGGCGGCCAGGATCCGGTTCGCTTTCCGACGGGCCGCCACCGCCTGGGCCGTTGGCGCCGAATGATCTGTTGAAACGTGGGTGTGACCGGAGCCCATCAGCAGTTGAACCTCATACCTTGAACTCTACGTCTGGCGCCTTAGGGTTGGTAAATGGCAGGAACCGGGAGGTACCAGTCGTGACGGACCGCGGGACTGGATTCCATCCCAGCGGACCTGTTGCGAGGCGGTCGGCGGCCCTCAGCGTGCTGGCGTCCGCCGGCCCCACGCGCGGGGTGGCGCTGGTGCTGCACGGCGGCAAGGCACACAGTTATCAGCCCGTGGCGGCCCACCACCTGAGCCCGCTGCGCATGGTCACCTTCGCCCGTCACCTGCACCGCGCCGGAAAGAACCAGGGGCTGGCGGTGTGGTCGCTGCGGAACAGCGTGCGCGGCTGGAACGGACGTGACATGTCCCCGCTGCAGGATGCCCGGTGGGCACTGGCGCAAATCAGCGAGCAGCACCCCGGGGTTCCCGTGTATCTGGTGGGACACTCCATGGGCGGACTCACCGCCGTACATGCCGCCGACAATCCGCAGGTGGACGCCGTCGTGGCGCTCGCCCCGTGGCTCGGCCCGGACACGCCCGCCGGTCCGGTCACCGGGCGCAAGGTCCTGATCGTGCACGGCACCGGAGACCACGTGACCAGCCGGTCCGAATCCTTGAAGTTCGCGCGCCGCGCCACGGGTGCAGCAGCGTCCATGCAGTATGTTTCGTTACGCGGCGCCGGCCACTTTATGGTCCGTCGGGGCCGGCTCTGGCACGCGCTGGCCACCGGTTTCGTGATGAAGGCTTTCGCCGAGCGCACCGGGGTGGCCTCCCCCAAGTAAGTAACAGCAGATGCCGTTCTGAGGACTCAAAACGACACCTGCTGTTACCTGCATGGGGTCAGTCTGAGACCACCAGGGTTTCGGCACCGGCCTGCCGGGCTTTGCCGGATTCCAGCAGAGGCTCGACGGCGGCGCGCAGCGCTGTCATCGAATCGTCCAGTTCCAGCATGACCGGGTGCTGGTACGCGAGGAGCGAGAGCAGGTCCCGGACTGCGGCTGCGGCGTCGTCGGCCGCAAGCGCCGGCTCATGGCCCACAAATACATCCGTGGCCTTCCCGCCCTGGGCCGACGCGTCGGCGGTCGGGTCCTGGGCTGCCTCCGCATA
>DASSIA010000305.1:0-2075 GCA_035692345.1 Arthrobacter sp.
CGCAGCTGCTTAAGAACATCGACAAGATCATTGTCCTGGCCTGCGGCACGTCCGCGTACGCCGGGCAGGTGGCCAAGTACGCCATCGAGCACTGGTGCCGGATCGCCACCGAGGTGGAGCTCTCCCACGAGTTCCGTTACCGGGACCCGATCGTGGACGAGAACACGCTGATCGTTTCCATCTCCCAGTCCGGGGAGACCATGGACACCCTGATGGCCGTCCGGTATGCCAAGGAACAGGGCGCCAAGACGGTCTCCATCTGCAACACCAACGGCTCCACCATCCCGCGCGAATCCGACGCCGTGCTCTACACGCACGCCGGCCCGGAAATCGCCGTGGCCTCCACCAAGGCGTTCCTGGCGCAGATCACCGCCGCGTACCTGCTGGGCCTGTACCTGGCGCAGCTGCGCGGGAACAAGTTCCAGGGCGAGATCAAGGACATCCTCGCGGACCTGAACAAGATCCCGGCCAAGATCCAGCGGATCCTGGACAACGAGGCGCAGATCAAGGAACTCGGCGTGTCCATGGCCGATGCGAAGTCCGTGCTGTTCCTGGGCCGCCACGTCGGCTTCCCGGTGGCCATGGAAGGCGCGCTGAAGCTCAAGGAACTCGCGTACATCCACGCCGAGGGCTTCGCCGCCGGTGAACTCAAGCACGGCCCGATCGCGCTGATCGAGGAAGGCCAGCCGGTCTTCGTGGTGGTCCCGTCCCCGCGCGGCCGCGACTCCCTGCACTCCAAGGTTGTCTCCAACATCCAGGAAGTCCGGGCCCGCGGCGCCAAGACCATCGTGATCGCGGAAGAAGGCGACGAAGCGGTCAAGGCCTACGCCGAGCACGTCTTCTACATCCCGGAAACCCCCACCCTGCTGGCCCCGCTGCTCAGCACCGTCCCGCTGCAGATCTTCGCCCTCGCCCTCGCCTCGGCCAAGGGCTACGACGTGGACCAGCCCCGCAACCTCGCCAAGAGCGTCACCGTCGAGTAACCGCAGACTGGCCGGCGAAGTGCCGGTTATTCTTCTTTGCGCGGTCACTGCGAACCGATCTGCGTAAGTTATGCCGGCGCACGGATTCGGGCTGCCCGGAAATCCGGGGAACCGCGCATGCTCCTGGTCCAAAAGTGACGCAATTGCGCTGGCAGCACGTCGACAGCAACCGGGTCAGGGGCGGCCCCGTAGAATAGCGCCATGATTGTTGGCATTGGCGTAGACGTTGTAGACATCGAGCGGTTCGGCCGCCAGCTTGAGCGCACCCCGGGGCTCCGGGACCGGCTGTTCGTGCCCGCGGAACGCGAGTTGAACACCCGCTCGCTGGCCGCCAGGTTCGCCGCCAAGGAAGCCGTGGCCAAGGTCCTCGGTGCGCCGGCGGGCATGAACTGGCAGGACTGCTGGATCGGCCTTGACCAGCACGGCCCCACCATCCAGGTCAAAGGCACCGTGCTCGCCGTGGCCGAGGCCAAGGGCGTCAAGCGCTGGCACGTGTCCATCAGCCACGACGGCGGAATCGCCACCGCCACTGTCCTCGCAGAAGGCTGAGCCACCTGCCCGTAACCCACCAACGGACCTGACACCATGATCAGCGCCTACACCGGAACCCAGATCAGGGCGGCCGAACAGCCGCTCCTGACGTCCGGGATGGGCGCTGTTCTTATGCACAGAGCCTCTTACGGGCTCGCCAATGCTGTGATCCAGGAGTTGAGGGCACGCGGCCGGCGGCTTTACGGCGCCAGCGTGGCCGTCCTCGTCGGCAAAGGCAACAATGGGGGAGACGGGCTCTTCGCCGGCTCCTTTCTTGCCGCCCGGGGAATGCGTACGACGGCGGTACTCACCGCCGGAACGGCGCACACCGAGGCGCTGGCTGCTTTTGAACGCGCCGGCGGGCGCGTGCATCTACTCACTGAGTCCAACGCCAGCCAGCTGGCGGCACACGCGGCGAGAGCCGACGTCGTGATTGACGCAATCCTGGGGACCGGCGCCCAGGGCGGACTGCGGGGAGCCCCAGCCGAACTGGTCCGGGCGCTGCTGACGCAGGTCCGTCCCGAACTTGTGGTGGCCTGCGACATCCCCAGCGGCGTTGAC
>DASSIA010000306.1:0-8300 GCA_035692345.1 Arthrobacter sp.
GAGGAAAATATCGCGGATTTCAGTGCGGTTCTTGTGGATCGCGGGAACCAGAATGTGGCTTGGTTTGTCGTGGTCAAGCTGGACGATCAGCTCGGCGAGGTCCGTTTCGTAGGCTGCGATCCCCTGTTCTTCGAGGTATTCATTGAGGCCGATTTCCTGTGTGGCCATGGACTTGACCTTGACCACTTCGGTTTCACCGGTCTCCCGGATCAGCGCTGCCACGATCTCGTTGGCTTCGGTGGAGTCGCGGGCCCAGTGAATGACACCACCGCGGGCAACGAAGTTCGCCTCGAACTGTTCCAGCAGCTCTGGAAGCCGGGCCATCACGGATTCCTTGATGGCACTGCCGGCATCGCGCAGCTGCTCCCAGTCCGGCAGTTCGGAGACCACCTTTATCCGCTTGTCCCGGATGGTGTGGGTGGCATGTCCCAGGTTGGCGCGGAGCTGGGCATTGCCAAGCTCGTGGTGGGCAGCCTTCGGGAAGGACTCGGAGGCGTGCAGGTTTCCGGTGCCGTAGACGGGCAGGGACGGCATGCCGAGGAAGGTGCTCATCGTATTGACTTTCCGGTTGAAACGCGGACCTCGCCGGTGACGGACGCGGGTGCGTCCAAGGTGCTGGCAAGGATTTCGGCCAGGTGCAGGGTGGTGACGGCGCTGCCTTGGCGGGAGAGGCCGCCGCCGATATGCATCAGGCAGGAGGCGTCCCCGCCGGTGCACAGGGCTGCACGGGTGGACTCAATGTTCGCGGTCTTGTCAGCCAGCATGGCGGAGGATACATCGGCGTTCTTCATTGAGAACGTGCCGCCGAAACCGCAGCACTGATCCGCCTCCGGCAGCTCGGCCACCTCGATTCCCTGGACAGTACGCAGCAGCCGGGACTGCCGGTCCCCGAGCCGCAGCAGGCGCATGCCGTGGCAGCTCGGGTGATAGGTGACGCGGTGCGGGAAGTACGAGCCCAGCTGGACTCCGGCGTCCGTGACTCCAAGAACGTCCACCAGCAGTTCCGAGAGTTCGTACGTTTTGGCGCCGACGGCGGTGGCCCGGGCTTCCAGGGCGGCGTCCCCGCAGGAGCGGGCAACCATGGGGTGCTGGTGCTTCACGGAGGCCACGCAGGAACCGGACGGTGCCACCGCGACGTCGTAATCGTCAGTGTCGAACGCGGCCACATGATTGGCCACCACGGGGACCGCTTCCTTGAGGTAGCCGCTGTTGACGTGCATCTGCCCGCAGCAGGCCTGGCCGGAAGGAAACACTACCTCGTGTCCCAGGCGCTCCAGGATCTTCACAGTGGCCCGCGCGGTGGCCGGGTACATCGCATCCACGATGCACGTGGCGAACAAGGCAATTCTCATGACAGCCTTTCGAAGGGGCCTGGGAGGGTGTGGTCAGACCATAGTACATCACGTGACCTGCGCCACGTCCAGCCCTCAAAGAGTTGCGTGAAGGGGGTCACATTCAGCGGAATCTACGTTACACTCTAGTGGTCCGACCACAGTGGTCTGACCTTACCCCCTCAACGTGGAGGAACTCCGTGGACCACTTCACCCCCAGCACCGACCCGGTGCTCAACAGCGTGGCCTGGTCGGCCATCGTCGCCCTGCTTCCGCTGCTGACCTTCTTCATCCTGCTCGCGGTCGTCAAGACCAAGGCCTATGTCGCCGGCGGGTTCGCCCTCCTCGTGGCTTTCATCGTGGGCATCGCCGCTTTCCACATGCCGGCCGGCCTGGCCCTCCTCTCCGCCACGCAGGGCGGGGTATTCGGGGCATTCCCTGTCTTGTGGATCGTCATCATGGCTGTCTGGCTTTACCACGTGACGGTCCTCAGCGGGCGGTTCGAGGACCTCCGCAGCGTCTTTGACGTGATTGGCGGGGGCGACGTCCGCCTGCAGGCAGTGCTGATCGCCTTCTGCTTCGGCGGCCTGCTCGAAGCCCTCGCCGGTTTCGGCGCGCCCGTCGCGATCACCGCCACCATGCTCCTCGCGCTCGGGTTGCCGCCGCTGCGCGCCGCCGCCGCCGTGCTGGTGGCCAACACTGCCCCGGTCGCGTTCGGCGCCATGGCCATCCCGGTCACGACCGCAGCCGGCCTCACCGGGCTGCACGCGACAGACATTGCCTCGATCGTGGGCCGTCAGGCACCCTTGCTGGCCACCTTCGTGCCGCTGATCCTGCTCTTCATCCTCGATGGCCGCAAAGGCCTGAAGGAATGCTGGCCCGCCGGGCTCGTCGTCGGCCTCTCCTTCGCCGTTGCCCAGTTCCTGTGCTCCAACTACTTCTCGTACGAACTCACCGACATCGTCGCCTCCCTCTCAGGACTTGGCGTAGCAGTGCTGTTCTTCCGCGTCTGGAAGCCAAAGGGCAGCATCGCAGCACGCGAGCGATTCGGCCTGGCCTCCGGCAACGTTGCGGCGGACACAGCCTCCACCGGCACCGGGATCTCACGCAGGGCAGGGTCGGTGGCCACCGCCGAGAAGTCCGCCACGGGCGGCCTCACCCCGACCCGCACCTGGCTCGCCCTTTTCCCGTATTTTCTCGTGATCGTCGTCTTCGGTATCGCCAAGCTCTGGAAACTCGGGGTCGATGTCCCCGCGTTCCTCGCCTCGACCGACGTTAAGATCCCCTGGCCGATCCTGCACGATGCACTGGTCGACGCCGCCGGCAAGCCCGTGTCCGCCACCATCTACTCGTTCCAGTGGCTCTCCACCCCCGGCACGCTTTTGCTGATCACCGGCCTGATCGTCGCCTTTGTGTACTCGAAGTACGACGACGGCGGCCGCTACCAGCTCACGGTCGGCAACGCCGTCGGCGAGATCTGGCGGACCATTTTCAAAATGCGCTGGGCAGGCCTGACCATCATCACCGTCCTCGCCCTGGCCTATGTGATGAACTTTTCCGGGCAGACAGTATCCATCGGTACCTGGCTTGCGGGGACAGGCGCCTTCTTCGCGTTCCTCTCCCCTGTGCTCGGCTGGATCGGCACCGCCGTCACCGGCTCCGACACCTCCGCCAACGCACTGTTCGCCAAACTGCAGCAGACCGCCGGCCTGAAAGCAGGCATCGACCCGAACCTCCTCGTGGCCGGGAACACCACCGGCGGAGTCGTCGGCAAGCTCATCAGCCCGCAGAACCTCGCCATCGCGGCAACCTCGGTGGACATGGACGGGCAGGAGTCAGTACTACTGCGTAAGGTAGTCGGATGGAGCGTAGCTCTGCTGCTGGTGCTCTGCACCCTCATCTACCTCCAGTCCACCCCCGTCCTGGGCTGGATGCTGCCGTAGCGGCCCGGTCCCTGCCTGATCAGAAGGAACACCCATGGCCAGCGATGAATCACCAGCCGGCCGCCGCCGCACCTACGATGCCCTCCTTGAGGACATCGAGGCGGACCTGCGCTCGGGCAAGATCAAGCTCGGTGACCGTCTCCCCGGCGAACGGGCCCTGGCGGAGACCTACGGAATTTCGCGGGCATCGGTGCGCGAGGCCATTCTGATCCTGAGTGCCATGGGGGTGCTCCGGAGTTCAGTGGGGTCCGGGCCCACCTCCGGGGCGATCATCATTTCCGACCCCTCTGTGGGCCTGTCCTCCGCGCTTCGACTCCATGTTGCCAGCAACCGGCTGCCGGTCGCGGACATCGTCCAGACCCGCATCCTCCTTGAAACCTGGACCGCCCGTGCCGGTGCCTTGCGCACCGTCGGGGAGGCTGACCTGGAGCAGGCCGCCGAGTTGCTGCGCGCCATGGACCGCCCGGACGTGGACCGCGCCACCTTCCACGAACTGGACGCGCGTTTCCACGTGGCCCTGAGCTCGCTGGCCGGGAACGTGGTGGTGGCCACCATGATGGAATCCATGAGCGGCGCGATTGTGGGCTACGTCAAGGGTGCAATGGACGCGATGGAGGAATGGCCGGCTGTCCTGTCCGTGCTCCGGACGCAGCACCACGGCATCTTCGATGCCGTCCAGGCCCACGACGGCGAACTTGCCGCCCGTCTGCTCCGCGAGCACATCGAGTGGTTCTACCAGCAGGCCCAGGAAGCGTCGCCCACGCCCTAAGCTGTGTGTCCCGCGCCGCCGCCAGCCGCTTAACGCCGGTCCACTCCCGGCTCCGACCGGCTAGCCGATCCGGTCGCTGTGGACGGTGCGGTTCCTGCCGAGCGACTTGGCCACGTAGAGGGCGCTGTCCGCGGCGGCGATGAGATCCTCCACATCGGAGGTCCCGGCGTCGTACATTGCCACGCCGTAACTGACGGTGGGCATCTCCAGCCCGTCGGCAGTGGGCGTCTGGGCGAGGCGCCTGCTGACGTCTTCGGCGATTTTCTCCGCCCGCCCGGCGGAGGCGCCCTGGATCAGGAGGACAAACTCTTCCCCGCCGTACCGGCCCACCAGATCCGTGGACCGGACGGTGTCCCGGCAGGCACGGGCGAAGGCCTGGAGCGCGAGGTCGCCGGCCGCATGGCCGTGGGTGTCGTTGACCGACTTGAAGTGGTCGAGGTCTGCGAGGATCACTGCACCGGTCCCCTGGTCCACGGCCGGGCCGTTCAACAGCTTGGCTGCCAGGTCCAGGAAGGCTTTGCGGTTGAGCAGCCCCGTCAGATCGTCCCGCGTGGCCACCCTGCGCAGGGCACGGGTTTGCTGCTCGTTGCTCATCCCGGCCATGCTGAATGACACCACCACCAGCAGCACCATGGTGAGCATGGTGGTCATTGCGGAGCCGAAGATCAGCTCGAAGACGGGTCCGCCCGGCCCATCAGTGAGAAACGCAACAAGGCGTCCCGTATAGAAGACTGCCACCAGCGCGACAGATGCCGTCATGGGGATCCGGACGCGGGTGTAGCCGGGTGCAGCCGGCCACATTTCCCGGGTGGCCAACCAGAACATCAAGGCCATCGAAGCGAGAAAGACCGGTCCGCCTGCCCATGTGTTCGTGGCAGGGCTGTCAAGAACGGAAGCCACCAGGGTGGCAGCGGGCGCCGCCGCCAGCATCCACGGCCGGGGACGGGCCTGCCGCAAGGAACATGCACTGGACCAGACACTCGCTGCGCCCGAAACCAGCAGGACGCTCCCTAGTGGATTGGTCCACTGCTGAAAGGGCGTGTCATCGAAAATAAACGCAAGGGCTCCCGTGAGGAACAGCATCAAGGCCACGCACCACCAGCCGCTGTAGGGTGCGTGGGTGGTGCGGTAGGTGAAGAAGTAGAAGAGGACGGCCATCAGGAGTGCCATCAGGCCGAAAGCGATCCGCAGCGACGCTGTATCCAGGACCATTTCAGAAGTTCCCCCCGACCGCCGGTTGATGCGAATTTCAGTATGGCACCGGCGTCGGACATTTTCGCCCCCCAGGGGGAGCCCCCCTCCCCCGGAGTTTTTGTCCACATATTCGGCCCTGGAGGCCATTTTCAGCCCATTATCTGCCCAAAAACTCAGGGGTGGGAGGTTAGTGGCCGGGTGCGCGGATGATCCGGCGCTGTGTGGCCAGTGCGATGGCGGAGGTCCGGTTGTCCACGCCGAGCTTGCCGTAGATGTGCACCAGGTGGGTTTTGACCGTGGCCTCGGAAATGAAGAGCCGCCGGGCGATGGCGCGGTTGGTCAGCCCGGTGGCCAGCAGCTCAAGCAGCTGGACCTCGCGGGCGGTGAGGGCGGTTTCCGGGCTGCTGATCCGCGACATCAGCAGTGCCGCGACCTTGGGCGCCAGCGCCGTCTGGCCCGCAGCCGCCGACAACACCGCCTGGCGGATCTGCTCCGGCGGCGCATCCTTGAGCATGTAGCCGCTGGCGCCGGCCTCCACCGCGGCCAGGATGTCCGCCTCGGTGTCGTAGGTGGTCAGGATCAGGACAGGCGGCGGGGAATCCAGCTGCCGGATCGCGGCCGTGGCTGTGACGCCATCCATCCCGGCACCCATCTGCAGGTCCATCAGCACCACATCGACGCGCTCCCCCAAGGTCCGCAGCCGCGCGAGTTCGCGCAGTGCCGCGTCCCCGTCTGCGGCCTCGGCGGCCACGCTGAAGTCCGCGAATTCGGTGAGCATGGCGCGCAGCCCCGCACGGACCACGGGGTGGTCATCCACCAGCAGAATGCGGAGCCCGCCCATCAGTGCTGCTCCCCCGCCGGACCGGCGAGCGCGCCGCCGGTGAGCGGGAGCCGAAGGGCGACGACGGTCCCCTCGCCGGGTGCCGTCTCCACCTCCAGTGAACCCTCCAGTTCTGCCACCCGGGCGGCCAGCGAGCGCAGCCCGAAACCGGTGCCGTCGGCCCGGCCGGCCACGCCGGGTCCCGACGTTTCGGGCTTAAAGCCCGTGCCGTCGTCGTACACGTCCAGGGTGACCTCGTCCCCCAGGAACGCGAGGGTGACGACGGCGGTGCTCGCCCTGGCGTGCAGCCTCACGTTGGCGAGACTGGCCTGGGCGGCCCGGAGCAGGGTGACGCTGTACTGCGGAGGCAGCTCCGCGGGATCGCCCACCAGCTCGAACCGGCAACGGAGCCCGTCGCCCCGCGCGTCGGCCAGGGTTTCGGTTTCGCCGCAGAGCCGCTGCAGGCTTTCCGGCAGCGATGACTCCTGGAGCTGGGGTGAGGTGAGCCCGCGGACAAAGCTGCGGGCCTCGGCGAGGTTTTCCGACGCCGTCTGCTGGACCAGCGCGAACCGCTCGGCCGCGGTGGCAAGATCGCCGGTGGCCAGGGACTTCTCCGCCGCCCGCGCCACGAGGACGATGCTGGACAGGCCCTGCGCGAGGGTGTCGTGGATTTCGCGGGCCAGGCGCTCACGCTCGGCCACGACGCCGGCCTCATGTTGGGTCCTGGCCAGCTCGGTGCGGGTCCGCCTTAGCTCGTCCGCGGCGAGGCGCTGCGCCTCCCCCTCCTGGTAGAGCGCCCGGTACGCGAGCCCGGTGACGACGGCGAACCCGGCACCCAGCGCCGGCCCCAGGACCATGGGCAGGGTGGGCGACGGCAGTCCGCTGGCCACCCACTGCGAGGCCACGACGGCGGCCGTCATCGCGGCGATGGTGAGCAGCGCAATCCGGCGCGGCAGGACATGCAGGTGGAGGAAGAAGAGCGGAAAGGCCACCCAGGAAAACTCGGCACTGCCCGCGAGGAGAGCACCCCACAGCGCCGTGACAAGGCCCAGCCAAAGGATGGCGTAACGGTGCGGATTGAAGGTGGAACGGCCGGCCGCGAAGCGCTTTTCCAGGACGGTGCCGGCGAGGTAGACGGCCGCGAGGGCTATGGCGAGTGCGGACCAGGCGAGGCGCTGCGCTCCCGTGGGAGTTCCGACGTCGGCCGTCCCGTCCGCGAGGTGGAGCCGAAGGATGGCGACGAGCAGCAGCACGGCGAACCCGACATGAAGCGTCACCCGCAGGAACCGCAGGATAGCGGCCCCCGACGGGGTGGTCTGTGGGTCCGCGGCAGGCATTTCACCAGCTTAGGCGCCCGGGCGGATGTGCGGATCAACCAAAAGGTTGACCGCACCACCAACCCTTTGTCCCGCCAGGCTCAACCAAGTCCCCGATGTGGGCGCGGCCCAGGCACCGGAGAGTGGATTCAGAAGGAATTCCCCCCGACTGAAGGAAGTACAACGTGTTTCTCGCTATTCGCGACATCCGGTTCGCCAAGGGCAGGTTCGCCCTGATGGGCGGCGTGGTGGCCCTGGTGACGCTCCTGCTGGTGCTGCTGTCCGGGCTCACCGCCGGGCTGGGCGACCAGTCGACGTCCGCCATCGGGAAGCTGGGCGCCGGGTCCGGGTCCGGCGGCACGTCCAGGCCGGTTGACCGCATCGTTTTTGGCGCACCTGGCACCAGCCAGCCCACGGCGTCCTTCACAGAAAGCGAGGTGACTGCCGCGCAGGTGGACAGCTGGGGACACGTCGCGGGGGTGGCACGGGCCGAGGCCCTGGGCATCAGCCAGTCCCGCCTCCAGGGCGGCGACGGCGGCACCGCCAACGTGGCGGTGTTCGGCGTTGCCGACGGCGGGCAGCTGGCGCCGTCGCCGGTCCGGGCGGGGTCTGTGGTGATCGGCGAGACGGTCGCGGCAGACCTCTCACTCGACGTCGGCGACACCGCCACAGTGGGTGGCACCGAAGTGACCGTCACCGCCATCGTGGCTGACCAGTGGTATTCACACACCGGTGTGGTGTGGACGGCGCTGCCCACCTGGGCTGAGCTGGCGCATCTTTCGCCGGCTACCGGGAGTGGTCCGGCGAGCGCCCCGGGCAACCCGCCGGTGGCGACCGTCGTCGCGGTCACCTACCAGGACGGGGCCGTGGTGGACGAGCCCGCGGCGAACGCGATGGCCCGCACAGTCAGCACCAGCCGCACCGGTT
>DASSIA010000307.1:0-10503 GCA_035692345.1 Arthrobacter sp.
AAACTGGAGGCGTTCCGCGCGAAGATCGGCTATCCGGACCAATGGATCGACTACTCCGCGGTGGAGATCGATCCCAACGATCTGCTGGGGAACGTTGAGCGGGCCCATAACGCCGACGTCGAGCGCCACCTCGATGAGGTAGGCAAGCCGGTGGACCGGAACAAATGGCTCATGACACCGCAGACGGTGAACGCTTACTACCACCCGATGCTCAATGAGATCGTCTTCCCGGCCGCCATCCTCCAGCCGCCGTTCTTCACCGCCGACGCTGATGATGCCGTCAACTATGGCGGCATCGGCGCGGTGATCGGGCACGAAATCGGCCACGGCTTTGACGACCAGGGGTCACAGTTTGACGGCGGCGGCGCCCTGCGGAACTGGTGGACTGAGGATGACCGGAAGGCCTTTGAGGAACTTACGGCCAAACTGGTGGCACAGTTCGACGCGTTGTCCCCTTATGCCGCACCTGGCCACAACGTCAACGGCAAGCTGACTCTCGGGGAAAACATCGGCGACCTTGGCGGCCTGACGATCGCCTACAAGGCGTATCTGCTCAGCCTTGACGGCAAGGAACCCGAGGTGCTGGACGGGCTCACAGGGCAGCAGCGCTTCTTCGCGTCCTGGGCGGCCGGCTGGCGGCAGGTGATCCGGCCTGAAGAGGCCATCCGAAGGCTCGCCACGGATCCCCACTCCCCCAACGAGTTCAGGACCAACGCGATCGCCAAAAACCTCGACGCCTTCCATGAAGCCTTTGGCGTGACTGACCAGGACGGCATGTGGATGCCGCACGAAGCGCGCGTCAGCATCTGGTAGCCAGGCAGGCAGCAAGCGCACTGAGGCGGGGCCGGCGGGCCCCGCCTCAATGCGTTGCAGCACAGTGCCCTGGAGTCAGTTGTGGACAATCAGTTCGGGGTTGGCCTGTTGGCAGACGGTGTCGCCTGCAGTCTGGTTAACGATGTCCGGGGGAAGTGCTGCTGCCGCGCCGGCGCCATAGGTTGCACCGGTCGTGAAGTCCGTTCCGAGGTAGACCTGGACTCCGGCGACGCGGGGCACCAACTGGACCTGGGCGGCCGGGATCCCCAGCAAAGCAGCGACATCTGCTGCGACGTCGGCAAAATCAGTGCCGTAGTAGACCACGCTTTGTTCCACCGGTGTGGCCAGGAACTGCCCTGTCTGGGTGAAGCCTCCGGCCACCAAGGCCTGCACAATTTCCTGGGCGCGTCCGGTGACGCCGCTCCCGTTGGCTACCGTAACGGGCTGAATCGCTTTGTTGTACGGCGGCACAGCCGGAACTGTCGCCGTCGGCGTCGCAGAGGGTGCCGATGATTCCGTGGGTGCCGGGGACGGGGTGGTGGGCGCTGTCGGATCCGTGAGGTCAACATCCTGGCGGAGGGCCGCGAACAGCTGGGACCCGGCTGGCTCGGCAATCTGCAGGCGGTTGATGTCCGTGACTGCCGGTGTGGTGGGCACCGCCACAAACGCCACCTTGCTGATATCGATGTTCTTCAGCCGGTTCCCAATGGTGAGGAGCGACGGAACGGTAGCCAGTCCCTCGTCCACCGTGAGGTTCTTGGTGACGACATCGGCAATGTTCAGCATCTTCGCGGGGTCGGACAGCGTGCCGTCGTCCTTGATCTTTCGGGTGAGGGACGACAGGAAACCTTGCTGGGCCTTGATGCGGCCGAGGTCACCGCCGTCGGCAAAGGCGTGGCGCGTCCGCAGGAAGGCGAGTGCCATTTCGCCCTGCACCGACGACGTGCCCTTGGGCAGGCGCAACCGGGAATCAGGATCGTAGATGGCGTCGCTGACACAGACGGACACGCCGCCTACCGCGTTCGAAAGTTCCTTGACGGCGTTGAAGTCCGCCATCATAAAATGGTCAATTTCCAAGCCGGTCAGCTTATTGACCGTATCCACCGCACAACCGATGCCGGCTTCGGCCATGGCCTCGTTGATCATAACGCCGGTGCGTGCAGGATAGACCTGCTTGGTTTTCTTGTCGGTGCATTGCGGAATGTCCACCAGGAGATCGCGGGGGAAACTGATCACACTGACGCGCTTGTTGTCCGCCGAGATGTCCATCAGCATCATCACGTCGGACTGGCCGTACCCTGATGAGTCTTGAGCACTGCCGTACTCGGAGTTTTTGCCGTCCCTGGTATCCGAGCCCAGGATCAGGATCTGCATCCGGTCCGTGGAATCATTAACACCGGTGCCGGCGCCGTCACCGGCGTTAAGCGGTGCCGTGGTGATGTTCGACTGGAAGCGGAAGTACCAGTAGCCGGCGAAGCCGAGGCCACCGACCAGCAGGACAGCCAGGACCGCGGTAGTCACCTTCAGCCACGCCGGCATCCGCCGCGCGGATCCGAGATGCCGGGCAACGCCGACGGCGGTGGCGTCCGCGTGGCGGGAAACCGGACCGGTTCCGGCTGACGCGTCAGCTCCGTACTCGCGATTGTCGCGGCCTCGCCCCATGTGGTGTACCTTCCTAGAGTAAATTCAATCCGGCCTATTTTAGTTGCCCAATCTGGGAACTTCCCCGCGACCGGCCGGGGCTTGGCGAAGGGCCGCGTCAGAAGCCCAGCTTGACCAGCTGCTTCGGATCCCGCTGCCAGTCCTTTGCCACCTTCACGTGCAGGTCAAGGTAGATACGGGCGCCAAGCAGCGCCTCAATCCCCTTGCGTGCGTTGGTACCCACCTCACGGAGCCTGGCACCGCCCTTGCCGATAATGATGGCCTTCTGGGAAGGACGTTCCACATACAGATTGACCCGGACATCGAGGAAGGGCCTGTCCTCGGGCCGGCCTTCGCGCGGAACGATCTCGTCCACCACGACGGCCAGGGAATGCGGCAATTCGTCGCGGACGCCTTCGAGGGCAGCTTCCCGGATGAGTTCGGCGATCATGATGGCCTCCGGCTCGTCCGTCAGGTGGCCGTCCGGATACAGCGGCGGGGATGCCGGCATGTGGCTGATCAGAACGTCGGCGAGGGTGTCGACCTGGAATCCGTCGGTGGCCGAGACCGGAACGATGTCTTTCCAACCGTCCTCGCCGAGGACCTCCCGGCCCAGGGCGGCGACGGCGAGCAGCTGCTCGGTGAGGGCCTGGCGGTCCACGGTGTCGGCCTTGGTGACGATAGCGATGACCGGCTTGTTGCCAATGGCGGCGAGCTGGGCGGCGATGTATTTGTCGCCCGGGCCGATCTTCTCGTTGGCGGGGAGGCAGAAGCCGATCGCGTCCACCTCGGCGAGGGTATCGGCAACGAGCTCGTTGAGCCGCTTTCCCAGCAGGGTCCGGGGGCGGTGCAGACCTGGAGTGTCCACCAGGATCAATTGGGCGTCTTCGCGGTGCACGATCCCGCGGATGGTGTGCCGCGTGGTCTGCGGCTTGGCCGAGGTGATGGCCACCTTCTGGCCCACCAGGGCATTCGTCAGGGTTGATTTGCCCGCGTTGGGCCGCCCGACGAGGACCGAAAACCCGGCCCGGTAGCCGCCGTAGTCCGGTGTGGACGATTCCTGGTTGTCGGGGCGATTATTTTTCTTGCTCACGTGGAACTCCCTGCTGGGTTGCTTCCGCCTCGTCGAGGAGGTCTTCAAGGTCAGTGTCTGCTTTTGGTACTGCGGCCGCAATGATGTGGCTGACCCGGTTGCGCCGGCCTTCAAGCCGTTCGGCGAGCAGCGAGATGCCGCCCACCTCAACGCGGCTGCCCACTATGGGTACCCGGCCCAGGGCCTTGGCCAACAATCCGCCCACAGTGTCTACTTCGTCGTCGTCGAGTTCTATATCGAACAGTTCGCCGAGATCGTCGATACTCATCCGCGCGCTCACGCGATAGGAGTTGCCGCCCAGCGCCACGGCCTCGGCGCTTTCGGTGTCATACTCGTCCACAATCTCGCCGACAATTTCCTCGATGAGGTCCTCCAGCGTGACCAGGCCGGCTGTTCCGCCGTATTCGTCGATCACGATGGCCACGTGCGTCGATTCCTTCTGCAGTTCGCGCAGCAGTTCGCTGACCGGCTTGGACTCCGGAACATACCGGACCTCCCGGGCCAGGGCTTCCACCGGAGGCTGCTCCTCCTCGGGTCCTAACTCGTGCAGCGTCGCAGCGACGTCCTTCAGGTAGACGATTCCCAGGATCTGGTCCGTGTTGTCGCGGATCACCGGAATCCTCGAATAGCCCGAACGCAGGAACAGCGACATTGCCCGCCTGAGGCTGGAGCCGGCGTCGATGCAGAGGATGTCCGTTCTGGGTACCATCACCGCGCGCACCAGCGTGTCGCCGAAGTCAAAGACAGACTGGATCATTTCGGCTTCGGTGTCTTCAATCATGTCCGACTCGGACGCGCGGTCCACTAGTTCGCGGAATTCCTGTTCACTGAAGAACGCCTCGTCTCCGGCCGGTGCCCCTGGTGCGGCCGCACTGCCCAGCGCGACCAGCCACCCGGGTATGGGGCCGAGGACCCAGGTGAGGAACCGGATCAGCGACGCCGTGTAGCGGACCACGGCGGCCGAATGGAGCCTGCCGATCTGCCTCGGCGAAACGCCGACGATCACGAAGCCAAGCAGGGCCATGATCCCGGTGGCGGCCAGCCCGGCGAGCCAGACGTTGTCCAGCAGGCTGTGCAGCAGGACGGCCACCGCCACGGCGGACGCCATCTCGAACCAGATCCGCCAGAACCGCAGGGCACGGATGTGGGCCACAGGCTGGGCCAGAATGCGCTTCATGGCGTTTCCGCGGCTTTTCAGCAGCGCGTCCTCGGCGTCGTGCCGCGGAAGGAAGGTGAACGCGGCTTCGGCTGCGGTCAGGAGTGCTGCGGTACTGAGGAACGCCAAGGCCATGCCGACAAGGAGCAGGGGCGTCACTGCGTGGTCTCGGCGGGTGCTTCTTTGCCGGTGAAGCCGGAAAGCAGCTGGCGCTGGAGGCCGAACATTTCTTCCTTTTCCTCCGGCTCGGCGTGGTCATAGCCGAGCAGGTGGAGGATCCCGTGCGTGGTCAGGAGCAGCATCTCATCCTGCAGGGAATGCCCGGCGTTGACGGCCTGGACCTGCGCCACCTGGGGGCAGACGGCAATGTCCCCCAGCATCCCCTGCGGAGTGGGCCGGTCCGGCGTGCCGGGCGTCAGTTCGTCCATGGGGACTGAGAGCACGTCCGTGGAACCCGGCTCGTCCATGAGCTCGATGTGGAGCTTTTCCATGGCGGGTTCGTCCACCAGGAGAATGGACAGTTCAGCCTGCGGGTGGATATACAGCTGTTCGAAAACATAGCGGGACAGTGACACGAGTTCCGCTTCATCCACCTGGATGCCGGATTCGTTGTTGACCTCGATGCTCATGCGTGTTCCCCCCGTTTTTCCCGGCTTACCGAGTGCTTGACTTTGTTCCGCTGGACATCATCCCAGAGACTGTAGGCGCGGACGATGTCGCCCACCAGACGGTGGCGGACCACGTCTGTGGAGTCCAGGACGGTGAAGTTCACATCATCGATCCCCTGGAGGATCTCCTCCACGATCCGCAGCCCTGAACGGGTGCCGAAGGGAAGATCCACCTGGGTGACGTCTCCGGTGACCACCATTTTGGACCCGAAGCCCAGGCGGGTGAGGAACATCTTCATCTGTTCGGGGGTGGTGTTCTGTGCCTCGTCCAGGATGATGAAAGCGTCATTGAGCGTACGGCCGCGCATGTAGGCCAGAGGTGCCACTTCAATGGTCCCGGCCGCCATCAGGCGCGGGATGGACTCGGGGTCCATCATGTCGTGCAGGGCATCGTAGAGCGGGCGCAGGTAGGGGTCAATCTTGTCGCTCAGGGTGCCGGGCAGGAATCCCAGCCGTTCGCCGGCTTCGACTGCCGGCCGGGTCAGGATGATGCGGCTGACTTCCTTCTGCTGCAGCGCCTGGACCGCCTTGGCCATGGCCAGGTACGTCTTGCCGGTGCCAGCCGGGCCAATACCGAAGATCACTGTGTTCGCGTCAATCGCGTCCACGTAATTTTTCTGGTTCAGGGTCTTGGGCCGGATGGTCTTCCCGCGGCTGGAGAGGATGTCGTGGGTCAGGACATCCACAGGATTCTGCAGGGACTGGCTGCGGAGCAACGACACGAGCTGCTGCAGCACTGCCGGGCTGATGACCGTGCCACGGGCCACGAGGCCGCGCACTTCGTGGAGCAGGCGCATGATGCGCGGAACTTCGTTGGCCGGACCGCTGATGGACAGCTCATTACCGCGGACGTGGAAATTGACGGCCGGGAACTGATCTTCGATGTAACGCAAGGCTTCATCATGGCTGCCGAGCGATTGGAC
Organism: Arthrobacter sp.; assembly: GCA_035692345.1. Lineage (GTDB taxonomy): Bacteria > Actinomycetota > Actinomycetes > Actinomycetales > Micrococcaceae > Arthrobacter. The sequence continues at coordinate 6,295 of DASSIA010000307.1, forward strand.
CATCTGATCGGAGTTGTCAAAGAGAACCACCTCCGTCCGGACGCCGGGAAGTGAATGGGGGAATTCTCCGGCGGCGCGGTCAGTGTTGAGCCGGCGCTTTCCGTTCGCTGATTCAGTCATGGTGCTGGCCCGCAGGCCCGTGGTCTCCTCCAGTTCGAAACTTAAGTGCCACCGGCTGCTGCGTGGGCGGTCTGTTGCCGGGCACGCAGGAGCCAGCGGATCCCTCCATCTTACGCCAGCAGGCACTTCCCGGCAGCGCCCGGCGTCTCGGGCATGGGTGCCCTCTTCCACCCACCGAGCGCCGGCTGGCGTCATTAGGTATCAACTTCATATCGGGCTCATATCGTTCCCGTTGCAGTTGGGCCGGCGGGCGGGATTCGGCCCCTTTGCCGTTTCGCGCTATGCCATGCTGGAAATCAAGGCCGTCCGGGGACCGGCTCACGAGGCCCAGGCCTCACCATTCACAGCCAGGAAGGGCAGGGCCACGAGCGTGCAGGAAACAGCGACCCCCCTCACTGCGGCATGTTCCCCGCGGCGGTTCAGACCCCAACGCCTCCTGGCTCTCCTGCCGGCCCTCCTCCTGCTCACGGGGTGCATCGCAGGTCCCGGCCCGGAACCCAGCCTGCCGGCAAACACCAGCACAGCCGCAACCGAGTCCCCGGGCGCACCCTCCACCAGCGCACCGCTGGAGACCACGCAGTCTTCGAACAAGGCACCGGTCTACTGGATCGGCCGCAGCAACGGCAACGTGTTCCTGTACCGGGAGTTCCGGGACGTACCGGAACAGGAGAATCCGGTGACGCGTGCCCTGCGGGCCATGATGTCCGAAAAGCCCCTGGACCCGGATTTCTTTACGCCCTGGCAGAATCCCGGGAAACTCGCCTCGTCCATCTCCGGCAAGAATGTCATCACCGTGGACGTCTCGGAGGATGCCTTTAACAGCAATCTCGACGCCGATATGGCCACCCGCGCCATCCAACAGCTGATCTTTACGGCTACGGCAGCGGCCGCGAGCTCCGGCCTGATTGACTCCGGCCAGCAGATCCAGGTCAGGATCCTGGTGGACAGCCACACCGATTACCTTGCCTTCGGCCATGTGCAGCTGGGTGCTCCCATGTCCCGTGCCGCCGGAATGGTAGCCCCCGTGTGGATCATCGACCCCCAGGAAGGGACGGATATGGCCGGCGGCAGCGTCAAGATCACCGGGCGCAGCACCGTTCCGGGCGGGAAACTCCGTTGGCAGATCCTGCGGGCCGAAGGTAGCGGAAACAAAACGCCGTACCTGACGGGTGAGACCACCGCCGCCGCCGAAGCCGCACAGGCCGGACTATTTACCCTTGCCCTTAGCCTGCCGGCCGGAAGCTACGAGCTGCGTGTTTCACAGGTGGATGCGGACGGCGGCGCCCAGGACCTGAATGTGGATACGCGCGGCTTCAACGTCCGGTAGCAGGGCGCGACGCCAAAACTCCCGGCTGTCACTTCTCAGGATGCGGGTACGGACCAGCGTCCCAGCACATCGCTGGCCAGCACAACCGCAGCCGGTCCCGCAGTGGATGACCGCAGGACATGGTGTCCCAGGAGCGCCGTCACGGCTCCGGCGTCACAGAGCCGGGTGACCTCGCGCGGACTGATACCGCCCTCGGGCCCGACGATCAGCAGAATTTCCAACGGCCCGGCCGCTGGCCGGGCGGCCTGCCACGATTCCAGGACGGACCGCAACGGCCGCACCGCGTCCTCGTGCAGGATCACGGCGAGATCGGCTGCAGCCACGGCGGCGGCCAAGCCAGGCGTTTCGACGGCGGCACGCACGTCAGGGATCCAGGCGCGTCGTGCCTGTTTGGCGGCGGCCGTGACCACCGATTGCCATTTCGCGTGGGCCTTGGCCGCGCGCTCACCCTTCCAGCGCACAATGGAACGCTCTGACTGCCAAGGAACCACCGCATCGATACCCAATTCAGTGGCCGTTTCCACGGCCAGTTCATCGCGGTCCCCTTTGGCCAGGGCCTGGACCAGCACCAGCCGGATGTCCGCCTGTTCTTCCACCGCCAGGGCCGAGCATTCCACAGTGAGCTCCGCAGGTGACGCGGAGACGACAGTCCCCGTCAGCCGCTTTCCAGCACCATCGGCAATGTCAACGGGCTCCCCGGCAGCGAGCCGCTTCACGGTCACAGCATGGCGTGCTTCCGGACCCTGAAGGACAAAACGGGCACCGGGCACCATGGCGTCCAGCGACCCGGCACCGCTGAAGAAAACGGGATTGCTCACTGCTACAGGTTACCGAGACGGTCCCGAAGCTTGGCGAAAACGCCGCCGCTGGCAGCCAGCTTGCCTTCCGTGAACTGTTCGCCGCGCAGCTTGGCCAGCTGCCGCAGAAGGTCCTCCTGGGCGGCATCCAGCTTGGCCGGGGTCTCCACCTGCAGATGGACCATCAGGTCCCCGCGTCCGTAGCCGCGAAGGTGGGTGACGCCGAGTCCACGGAGCGTAATGATCTCCCCGGACTGCGTCCCCGCCTTGACGTCGATCTCCTGCACGCCGTCAAAGGTTTCCAGCGAAACCTCAGTGCCCAGGGCAGCCGCGGTCATCGGAACGTGAAGGGTGGCGTGCAGGTCGTCGCCGTCACGGACATAGGTGGCGTCATTGTTGACCCGGATCTCCACGTACAGGTCCCCGGCTGGTCCCCCGGCCGGGCCTGCTTCTCCCTGCCCGGAAAGCTGGATCCGGGTGCCCGTGGCAACACCGGCCGGAACCTTGATGGTGAGCGACCGCCGGCTGCGGATGCGGCCCTGGCCGCTGCATTCGTTGCAGGGGTCCTTGATGACTGTCCCGAAGCCTTCGCAGCTGCCGCACGGGGCTGCCGTCATGACCTGGCCGAGGATGGAGCGCACGGCACGCTGGACCTGGCCGCTGCCGCCGCAGATATCGCAGCGCACAGGGTGGCTGCCTTCGCGGCAGCATGAGCCGTTGCAGGTGGGGCAGGTGACGGCTGTATCCACTTCGAGTTTCCTGTTGACGCCGAACACGGCATCGCGGAGCTCGATCCGGACACTGATCAGTGCGTCCTGGCCGCGACGGACCCGGGACGCGGGGCCGGAGGATCCGCCGGCCCCGAAGAACGTGTCGAAGATGTCCTGGAAGGCGAAGCCCTGGCCCGAGTATCCGCCGCCGCCAAACCCGTTGTCGGTGCCGTTCTCGTTGCCGGTGGTGTCATAAATCCGGCGCTTCTGGGGGTCCGAAAGCACCTCATAGGCATGCGTCACGGCCTTGAAGCGGTCCGACGCATCGTCCCCGGGATTAACGTCCGGGTGCAGTGTGCGGGCCAGCTTGCGGTAGGCCTTCTTGATCTCTTCGCCGGTGGCTTCCGGCGAGACCCCGAGGACGTCGTAGTGGCTGCTCAAAGTTCGTATCTCTTCCTTGTTGTACTGCAGGCAGTTTGGCCGCCTGCACTGCTCTTCGTACCTGGACCGCGGTGCATTACGGGCCCAGAATTCTTGAAAGATAGCGGGCGACGGCCCTGACGGCCGCCATGGTGGTGGGATAGTCCATGCGGGTGGGGCCCAGCACGCCGATCTTGGCCGAACTGTCCGGCCCGTAGCCCGTGGCTACGACGGAGGCTTCCGCGAGCCCGTCGTAGGGGTTTTCGCGCCCGATGCTCACCGCCACCCCCCGCGGGTCCTGGGCCATGTCACTGAGGAGGCGCAGCAGGACCACCTGCTCCTCGAGGGCTTCCAGGACGGGCCCGATGCTGAGCGGAAAATCCACATTTGACCGGGCAAGGTTCGCGGTACCGGCCATGACCATGCGTTCCTCGCGGCTGTTATGGGCCAGTGTTTCCAGCCCGTGGGCCAGGGCCTGGGCGGCCGCGCGCTGGCCGGGGCTGACCGACATAACCGCTGCGGGCAGGGCCTGGGTCAGCCGGCTCAGCGGAGTGCCCGACAGTGCCCCGAGGAAGTGTGACCGCAGGGCCGACAGTGCGTCTTCGCCAAGGTCCTGGCCGGCGTCGATCACCCGCTGTTCGACTTTTCCGGTGGTGGCGATGAGGACCACCAGGACCTGTCTCGGCGCCAGGAGGACGAACTCGATGTGCCGGATGGTGGCGCGGCTCAGGTGGGGGTACTGGACCACGGCCACCTGGTTGGTCAGTTGCGACAGCAGACGGACCGTCCGGTCCAGGACGTCATCGAGATCGTCCGAGCCCTCCAGCAGTGATTG
>DASSIA010000308.1:0-10120 GCA_035692345.1 Arthrobacter sp.
ACGGATTCGTCCTGGCCCACCAGCAGCGGCCAGAAGTACTCGTTCCACTGCCCCACGAACGTCAGCAGGGCGAGGGTGGCCAGCGGGGCAGCTGCGTTCGGAAGCACGATCTGGAAGAAGATGCGCAGGTGTTTGGCGCCGTCGAGCATTGCCGCTTCTTCCACTTCGCGGGACATGCTGAGGAAGAACTGGCGCAGGAAGAAGATGGCGAACGGCGTCATGAACAGGAACGGCAGTGCCAGGCCGGCGAACGAGTTCAGCAGGCCCAGGTTCTTGATGAGCAGGAAGTTGGGTAGCGCCGTGAAGATCGGGGGAACCATCATCGTGGCCAGGAAGAGGGCAAACACCTTGTCCCGTCCCGGCCAGCGGAGCCGGGCGAAGGCGTATGCGGCCATGGCACTGAACAGGACCTGGCCCACGGTTGTGATGGTTGCGAAGACGATCGAGTTCCGCAGGTAGAGCCAGAAGTTGATGGCCGCGCCCGAGCCGCCCTCAGCGATGGCCTCTTCGGCGGTCTGCATTCCGAAGACGCGCTTGAAGGCGCCCCAGCTGAAGTCAGCCGGAAGGAGGCTGGCGGCGTTGGAGGCCAGCGACTGGTTGCTGGAGAGTGCAGTGCGCAGCATCCAGAGGAACGGGGCGATGGTGACGACCAGGGCGACGACGACGACGGCCCACGCGCCTACGTGGCGCCAGTTGGTGGGTTTCTTGCGGGTAAGCGTGGAGGTGCTCATGGCAGGGGTTCCTTAGTCCAGGTCCGATTCGTTGCCCTTGAGGAACTTCATCTGCATGAAGGCCACGAGGGCGAGAATGACGAAGAGAATGACGGACAGGGCCGAGGCGTAGCCGAAGTCGGATTCGCCGAAGGCTTTTTGGTAGATGTACATCTGGATGACGCGGGACGCGTTGACCGGGCCGCCCTGCGTTGTGACGGCCACGGTGTCGAAGACCTGGAAGGACCCGATGACGGTGACCACCAGGACCAGAACCAGGACGGGGCGCAGCAGCGGCATGGTGATCCCCCAGAAAGTGCGGGTGGCGGAGGCCCCATCCAGCGATGCCACCTCGTAGACGTGGTTGGGGATCGACTGGAGGCCGGCGAAGATCAGCAGTGCGGTGTAGCCCATGTGCCGCCAGACGTTGACGGCGGCAATGGTGGGGATGGCCCATTGTTCGCTGCCGAAGAAGGCGACGCGGGGCAGGCCCAGCCAGCTGATGACCTCATTGACGATGCCCAGCTGGTAGTCGAGCATCCAGAACCAGAGCAGCGCCACGATCACGTTGGCCACAAAGAACGGCAGCAGCAGCGCTCCGCGGATGAAGGTTGACTTTGCGACGCGGTGCATCAGGAGCGCCAGGACCAAAGCGATCACGGTCTGGAAACCGATGTTGATGGCGACGTACTGGACCGTGACGGCCATGGCGTTCCAGAACAGTTCGTCCTTGAAGATTGCCGTGTAGTTGCCGATTCCGATCCATTCAGGCTCGCCGAGGACGCTGTACTCGGTGAAGCTCAGGTAGATGCCGCGGATGGTGGGCATCAGGAAGAAAAAGACGAAGCCGATCATGGCCGGCAGGATGAAGAAGAGTGCGATCCGGAGGTCGCCGATCCGGCGGAAGCCGCCGCGTGGCCTTGGTGCTACCGGCTGAACCGGGGCTGTTCTTGTGTGCTTGGCAAGGGTGGTCATCTTCGACCCTTTCCTGACTGTGATGTGGGTAACAACTGAAGAGAAATCTACACGAGTAGATCAAGGGTGGCAAGTGTTAAATTTTCGCCTGTATTTGCAGGTATTTATCCATTCCATGTGGCATTGACTCGAGTAGATCAGGGTGAAACACTTGAGGCCGCACGGAGAGCGCTTGCCCGGCTTTCCGGCCACAGCCCAGGAAAGGTAAACAATGGCGTTTTCAATCGGAGTAGTAGGCCTTGGCCAGTTCGGCGGCCAGTTCGCGCACCTGTTCAAGCTCCACCCCGGGGTTTCCGCGGTCTGTGCCGTGGATGAGCTTCCGGAACGGGCGGCCAAGGCTGCTGAACAGCTGGGCCTGGACGGCGTGATGGGCAGTTTCGAGGAGCTCCTGGAGTCAGACGTCGATGCTGTTGCCATCTTCACCCAGCGCTGGACCCATGGTCCGCTGGTGGTCAAGGCGCTGCGGGCCGGAAAGCACGTCTACTCGGCGGTGCCGATGGCCATCTCGGAGGACGAAATTGCCCGCATCATCGATGCCGTGCGCGAGACCGGAAAGGTCTACATGATGGGGGAGACCAGCTACTACAACCCTGCCACCGTGTACGCCCGGAAACAGCATGCCGCCGGCAAATTCGGCCGCATCTTCTACACCGAGGGCGACTATGTCCACGACATGGACCTGGGCTTCTATGAGGCCTACCAGTACAGCGGCGGCGAAAACTGGAAGGCGACCGCGAGCTATCCGCCCATGCTGTACCCCACGCACGCCATCGGCGGTGTGCTGGGCGCCGTACCGGGCCATGCCGTGAGCGTGAGCTGCATCGGTGTCAAGGATGATCGGGGCGACGGAGTCTTCGACAAGGCCGTGAGCATGTTCGATAACGACTTCTCCAACGCCACCGCGCTCTTCGAAATGAACGACGGCGGGGCGATGCGCACCAACGAGATGCGCCGTGTGGGCTATCCCTCGCACATCCGCGAATCGCGATTCCGCTTCTTCGGCACCGAGGCAAGTTTCGAGCAATTGGCCACCACCACGCTGTGGCAGGACAAGAAGGGTGTTTTGGACATCTCCGGGCAGGTGGAGACCAAGCCAAGCATGCCGGCCGATGATCCCTCGTTGGCGGACGTGGCGCCGGAGCTTCGCGGTGCGTTCATCTCCGGCCTCGCCCCTGTGCACGACGCCGGCCGGTTGCCTGCCGAATTCGACGGCGCCCCCACCGGGCACGAGGGAAGCCATCAATTTCTGGTGGACGACTTCGTGACCGCGGTTAACACCGGCACGCTGCCGCCGGTCAACGCCTGGGTCGCGGCGCGCTTCACGCTGCCCGGGATCGTGGCGCACCAGTCCGCCCTCCGTGGCGGGGAGCGGCTGCCCATCCGCGACTTCGGCGATGCCCCGGCCATCCAATAGCTAGCATGAACACTATGACCGCTTCAGTAGTGCAGGCCCCGCGCGGACCCGTGACGCGCAAAGATGTAGCCCGGTACGCCGGGGTGAGCACCGCAGTCGTCAGCTATGTGGTCAATGGCGGGCCCAAGAAAGTGGCCCCCGCCACCGAAGCGAAGGTCCAGGACGCCATCCGGGTCCTGGGCTACCGCCCCAACGCCGCAGCGAGGGCACTTAAGCTCGGGTCCAGCGAGACGCTGGGGCTCATAGTGCCGGACAACTCCAACCCCTTCTTCTCCCTTTTCGCCCATGCGGTGGAGGACGCGGCCACGGCCCTGGGCTACGCCCTGGTGCTGAGCAACTCGGACGGGAACCTCGCCAAGGAGCGGCGCAACATCCGCAACCTCGCTGCCCGGCAGGTGGACGGGGTGCTCCTGGCCAGCGTCCTCTTCGAACCCGACCTCGAGGTCCTGGAAACGGCAGGCATCCCCTCGGTGCTGCTGAACCAGGAGCGGGATGCCCCCGGTTTCAACAGCGTCGGAGTGGACCTGGCGGCCGGCGCCAGGATGGCCGTGGAGCACCTGATCGGGCACGGCCACACGAACATCGGCCTCGCCATCGGCACGAATGTGAGCAACGATCTCGACGGCCGCGAGGTGGGCTGGCTGAATGCGCTCCGCGATGCGGGCCTGCCGGAGGGGCCGACAGCCCGCAGCGAGTTCGACCGGCCCGGCGGCTACGCTGCGGGGAAGCGGCTGCTTGCCTCGGGAAACCGGCCCACCGCGATCTTCGCCAGCTCCGACATGCAGGGCATCGGCATCCTCCGGGCCGTCCATGAGGCAGGGCTGACCGTTCCGGGCGACATCGCACTTGTGTCCTTTGACGGTTCCATCGAGTCCGAGTACAGCTGGCCCGCCCTGACCACGGTGGCCCAACCAGTGCGGGCCATGGCCGAGTCGGCCGTGCGGGCCCTCGTTGGTGAGGGCCGCGAACGGGAGCTGCAGCACCGGATTTTCCCCACTGAGCTGATCATCCGGCAGTCCTGTGGGTGTCCATAGCCGGGAGACACTACCACAAAATGTTTGTTTTTGGGGTTTCATTTTTCTTTTTGGTTGATTATGATCATTCTTGTGATCTGAGTCACAGATCCATGTCTTCGAAGGAGAAATCATGGCACCGAACGGCGATCGATCAACAACGGGAATCGGGACAGCACGGATGGATCGCCGAACCCTGCTGAAGTCCATGGGCGTGGGTGTGGCCGGATTCGCCGGGATTCCGCTCCTGGCTGCCTGCACGGGCGGCAGCGGCCCCACCGGCTCTGCGAGTGCTTCCAGCTCCCTGACGTTCGGCTCAGGTTCCTCGGATGACGTCCCCAAGGCTGCCTACAAGGCCGTGACTGATGCCTTCACCAAGAAGACGAACATCACGGTTGCCACCAACGTGGTCCCGCACAACGATTTCCAGAACAAGATCGCCACCTACCTCCAGGGCAGCCCGGACGACACGTTTACCTGGTTCGCCGGCTACCGCATGCAGTACTACGCGGGCAAGGGCCTGCTGGCGCCGGTGGATGACGTCTGGGACAAGATCGGCAGCAACTTCTCCGGCGCCATGAAGAAGGCGTCCACGGGCCCGGACGGCAAGATGTACTTTGTCCCGAACTACAACTACCCCTGGGGCTTCTTCTACCGGAAGAGCCTGTGGGCGGAGAAGGGCTACGCGGCGCCCAAGACCTTCGATGATCTCAAGACGCTGTGCGCCAAGATGAAGGCGGACGGACTGATCCCCGTCGAATTCGCCGACAAGGACGGCTGGCCGGCGATGGGGACCTTCGACTACATCAACATGCGCCTGAACGGCTACCAGTTCCACATGGACCTGACCGCCCACAAGGAATCCTGGGACCAGAAAAAAGTCAGCGATGTCTTTGATACCTGGCGGGCCCTGCTGCCCTTCCAGAATCCGGCGGCCCTGGGCATGACGTGGCAGGACGCGGCTATCTCGCTGGGGGCCAAGAAATCCGGTATGTACCTGCTGGGCTCGTTTGTGACGCAGCAGTTCACGGACGCCGCCACGCTTGCGGACATCGATTTCTTCCCGTTCCCGGAGATCGCCATGGAGGGCCAGGACGCCGTTGAAGCTCCCATCGATGGCCTGCTGCTGTCCAAAAAGGGCGGCGACAACCAGGCCGCCCGCGATTTCATGGCCTTTATGGGCTCGGCGGAGGGTCAGAACGCCTACGCGGCCGTGGATGCGTCGAACATCGCCACCGTCAAGGGTGCGGACACCTCCAAGTTCTCCCCCCTGAACAAGAAGTGCGCCGACACCATCGCCAACGCCAAGAGCATCAGCCAGTTCTTCGACCGTGATGCCCTGCCGGCCATGGCGAACAACGTGATGATCCCGGCCCTGCAGGGCTTCGTCAAGGACGGCACCATCGACGTCAAGAATCTGGAATCCCAGGCCAAGGCCCTCTACGCCGCGCAATAGCGGCGATCCCTGGCATTCGGCCGACGGCGGGAGGCCACCTCCCGCCGTCGGGCCCGCCCACGGCTGCCAATCCGTTCCTTGAGGAATCGAGACGTTCCATGAGCACCACCACACCCAAAGCCCGACGCGTCCGACGACTGTCCGCCCGGGACAAAGTTGTCCTGAGCGTGATGGTCGGAGTGCCCACGCTGATCCAGCTTGTCCTTGTCTGGATCCCCACGCTGTTGTCCATCCTGCTGTCCTTTTCCCGCTGGAACGGATTGACCCTTTCCGATATCCGCCCGGCAGGAACGGCGAACTACGATTTCGTCTTCAAAGACAGCCCGGCTTTCTGGCCCGCAGTACAGCACAACCTGCTCTGGCTCGGCTTCCTTGCGGTGATCGCCACGCCCCTGGGCTTGCTGCTGGCAGTGCTCCTGGACCAGCAGATCCGGGGCAGCAAGATCTACCAAAGCATCTTCTTCGTCCCGGTAATGCTGTCCCTGGCCCTGGTGGGCATCATCTGGCAGCTGTTTTACCAAAAGGACAACGGACTCCTGAATTTCCTCCTGGGCACGGCGGGGACTCCGCAAGCCGTTGACTGGTTCGGCGATTCCAGCGTCAACATCTGGGCCGCCATGGTGGCCGCCACGTGGCGGCACGCGGGCTACGTCATGATCCTCTACCTGGCCGGGCTCAAGGGAGTGGACGCCTCGCTCAAGGAAGCCGCCTCACTGGACGGGGCAAACGCCACCCAGACCTTCTTCCGGGTGGTCTTCCCGGCCATGCGGCCGGTCAATATCGTGATTGTGGTCATCACCATCATCGAGTCGCTGCGCGCCTTCGACGTTGTCTATGTCATCAACAAGGGCACCAACGGGCTGGAGCTCATCAGTGCCCTAGTCATCCAATACCTGGTGGGCGAGGGCCAGTCGATCGGCATCGGTTCCGCCTTCGCAGTCATCCTTCTGGTGATCTCGCTGGTCCCCATCACCATCTACCTGGGCCGGACCTTCGGCAAGGAGAGCAAAGCATGAGCATCGCACCGGCAGTCAAGACACCGCGTACCTCCCTTGCCGGCTCCGGGCCCTCCGGCAGCCGTCCCAAGCGTCACTACGGCACACACATTTTCCTGACGGTGGTGGCGGTTATGTGGATGGTGCCGCTGGGCTGGGCCGTGTTCACGGCGCTGCGGCCAAAAGCGGATACTGACAAGTTCGGGTACTTCAGCCTGGGTGGCACGTTCAGCCTGGACAACTTCGTCCAGGCGTGGAACCAGGGTGGGTTTCCCCGCTACTTCACCAACTCGCTGATCATCAGCATCCCCACCATCATCCTGGTATTGCTGTTCGCCTCGATGATGGCGTTCGCGGTCAGCCGCGTGAACTGGAAGTTCAACGTCACGCTGCTGATCATGTTCACGGCCGGTAACCTGCTGCCGCCACAGGTCCTGGCCACGCCATTGTTTGAAATGTTCAAACTGCTGCAGCTTCCCTACTGGTTCAGCGATTCCGGCAGCCTGCTGAACACGTACGTTTCGGTGATTGCCGCCAACACTGCGTTCCAGATCGGCTTCTGCACGTTTGTGTTGTCCAACTACATGAAAGCCCTGTCCGCGGACCTGACCGAGGCGGCCCTGGTGGACGGCGCAGGTATCTGGCGCCAGTACTGGTCGATCATTCTCCCGTTGTGCCGGCCCGCGCTTGCCGCCCTGGCCACACTGGAAGTCGTGTTCATTTACAACGACTACTTCTGGCCACTGCTTTTCATCCAGAGCGGGGACAGGCTGCCGGTCACCACCGCCATCAACAACCTCCAAGGGACGTTCCTGTCCAACTACAACCTGCTGGCGGCAGGTGCCACCATCACGGTGATCCCCACGCTGGTTGTCTACCTCGCCCTGCAGCGCCATTTCGTGGCCGGCCTCACCCTCGGTTCAAGCAAAGGATGAGAAGACCCCATGGACATGGACTACGTGACGTCCCGCCGGGGCGGAGATTCCGACGGCGGCGGGCCCAGGCTTGCGGCCGGCCGGCGCCCGGTTCCGTTCACAGCCTTGCTTTGAAGGAGGAAGCACATGCTTGCCGATGCGCGACGAACCGCCATTGTCGAGGCGGTGGTGAACAACCGCGCGGCGAGCGTCGCGGATCTGGCCGCGCAGCTTGGCGTTTCCCTGATGACGGTGCGCAGGGACATTGAGGTCCTCGACGAGGCCGGGCTGGTGGAAAGAGTGCATGGAGGTGCCAAGAGCCGGGGAGCGGCCAGTGCCTACGAGCCCGGTTTTGAGCACAAGTCCACGCAGTGGCGGGACGAGAAACAGGCAATCGCCGCGGAGGCCGCAGGCATGGTGCAGGAGGGCCAGTCCGTCGGGCTGAGTGCCGGAACCACCACTTGGGCGCTGGCGCAGCGGCTCGCCCTGCACGAAGGGCTGACCGTGGTCACCAACTCCGTGCGCATTGCGGATGTCTTCCATGCCTCGGCTTCAAGGCAGACCGTGATCCTGACCGGGGGAGAGAGCACACCGTCGGACGCCCTCGTGGGTCCCATTGCTACCGCGTCCGTGAAACAACTGCACCTGGACGTGTTGTTCATGGGCGTTCACGGGGCGGACGCCGAGGCCGGTTTCACCACCCCCAACCTCCTCGAGGCCGAAATGGACCGGGCCCTGATCTCGGCAGCACGCCGTGTGGTGGTGCTCGCGGACCACAGCAAGTGGGGGTTGGTGGGTATCAGTACCATCGCCGGACTGGATGACGCCGACGAGGTCATTTCCGATTCCGGGCTGTCCGCGTCAGCGCAGAAACTCTTGCGCGAACGGACCAGGCTCCGGCTCGTGGAGGTGCCGGCGCGCCCAGCGCACTGACCAGGTCCGCGCTGCGCCGGAGTTCAGCCGGCGCGGACGATCTTCAGCTTGCCGACCTGTTCTCCCAGCAGCCGCTGTGCCTCGGCCCCCAGGTGGTGGTCGCTGATGAGGACATCGGCATCCTCAAGCGGCGCAATCGAAGCAATGCCCACCACACCCCACTTGCTGTGGTCCGCAAGCACAATGGTGCTCCGGGCCGACGCCATAAAAGCGCGGTCCGTTTCCGCTTCCAGCAGGTTCGGCGTGGTAAAACCGGCCTGGGCGTCCATGCCGTGCACGCCCAGGAAAAGCGCGTCCAGATGAAGCTGCTTCAGGGACGCGGTGGCTATGGGACCCACGAGGGCGTCCGACGGCGTACGCTCGCCGCCGATCAGAATCACCGTTGAGGCGAAGCGGGCCGGACCGCCGGACGCGGCGTGGTGGAAGAGATCAGCGATCCGGACCGAATTGGTGACCACCGTGATCCGCGGACCGTTGACCAGTTCCTTGGCCAGGGCCCAGGTGGTGGTCCCGGCGCTGAAGCCCACGGCCATGCCCTCATGGACCAGGCCGGCGGCCTCCAGCGCGATGGCCCGCTTCTCCGCGGTCAGCTGGGTGGACTTGAGCTCGAAGCCCGGCTCGTGCGTACCCACATCCCCCGGAACCTTGGCGCCGCCATGGATGCGCTCGAGCAGGCCGCCCTCCTCCAGCACCTCGATGTCCCGCCGCACGGTCATAACCGAAACACCCAACTGCGAGGCCAAGTCCGACACCCGAACAACCCGCTCACGCTGCACAGCATCCACAATCGCCTGATGTCGTGCAGCGGGGAGCATCTAAAAGCCATCCTTAAAGCCGAGGGACAGAACTGCACCAAGCATACGGCGGCGGCGCCCCCACAATGGTGAGGGGCCGCCCAGCGGCGATGGGGGCGATAGGCAGGAAAGGTCGGTTATCCGGAAGCGTGCGTCAGAACCGAGGAACGAGGTAGCACGCGGAGGATGACCGACCTTCCCTGCCACAGGACGCACCTACTTCCGCAGGGACGCCGCGATCTGGGCCATGACGGTGTTGTCGGCCAGGGTGGTGGCGTCGCCGGGATCGCGGCCTTCGGCGACGTCCTTGAGGAGGCGGCGCATGATTTTGCCGGAGCGGGTTTTGGGCAGTTCCGGCACCACGAGGATGGTTTTGGGCTTGGCGATGGGGCCGATTTCCTTGCCGACGTGGTTCCGGAGTTCCTGGATCGTGGCGTCGCCCTTGTCCACGGCGTCGCCGCGCAGGATCACGAACGCGACGACGGCCTGGCCGGTGGTCTCGTCCGCTGCACCGACGACGGCGGCTTCGGCCACGGACGGGTGGGAAACCAGGGCGGATTCGATCTCGGTGGTGGAGAGCCGGTGCCCGGAGACGTTCATAACGTCATCCACGCGGCCCAGGAGCCAGATGTCGCCGTCCTCGTCCTTCTTGGCACCGTCGCCGGCGAAGTACATGGCCTCGAAACGGGACCAATATGTATCCTTGAACCGCTCCGGGTCGCCCCAGATGCCGCGGAGCATGGCGGGCCAGGGTTCCCGGATCACCAGGAAACCTCCATGGCCGTCGGGCACGGATTCGCCGTTCTCGTCCACGACGTCCACCGCGATGCCGGGCAGCGGTACCTGCGCCGAGCCGGGTTTGGTGGCGGTCACCCCGGGCAGCGGGGCGATCATCTGGGCGCCGGTTTCGGTCTGC